>JBKJSO010000077.1:0-14468 GCA_046595835.1 Acidimicrobiales bacterium
CAGCAGAACCTTGGGTCAGATGACCCGGACGTTCTGGGCTTCCTCACCCTTGCGGCCGGGGGCCACGTCGAACTCGACCTGCTGACCCTCGTCGAGGGTCTTGTAGCCCGAGCCCTGAATGTTGGAGAAGTGAACGAAGACGTCGTCACCCTGCTCACGCGAGATGAAGCCGAAGCCCTTCTCGGCGTTGAAGAACTTTACGGTTCCAGTTGCCACTTGATTGATCCTTCTATCTGCACTGCAAGCAAGTCCGACTGACTTCCTCGATTGCGGCAAGCCTAGAGGGTTCGCGGCCACTTGGCGCCATTTCTCTGTTGGCGGGGGCGCTGACCCCGTGGGGGACCCGTCCTGTAAGACTGCCACGGTGAGCGTCGACGGTCCCCTGCTGCGCACCCGGGGGCTGACAAAGCGCTACCCGGGGGTGACGGCGGTGGAGGACCTCGACGTGGAGGTGCCCCGCGGGCGCGTCGGCCTCGTGGGCGCCAACGGTGCCGGCAAGACCACGCTGTTTCGCATGATGCTCGGCCTCAGCCGCCCCACGGCCGGCAGCCTCGAGGTCTGCGGGATCGACGTGGCCGCCGATCCGATCGGGGCGCGCAGCCGCGTCGGCTTCATGCCCGAGCACGACTGCTTGCCCCTCGACCAGTCCGCCGCAGACGTCGTGTCCACCCTCGGCGAGCTGAGCGGCCTCCCGCCGCGCGCGGCGCGGCAACGCGCGTCGGACGTCCTCGACCTCGTCGGCCTCGACGAGGCCCGCTTCCGACCGATCGGCGGCTTCTCGACCGGCATGCGCCAGCGGGCCAAGCTCGCGCAGGCCCTCGTCGCCGATCCGGAATTGGTGCTCCTCGACGAACCGACGGCCGGCCTCGACCCGATGGGCCGCGAGGAGATGCTCGCCCTCGTCGAACGGCTCGGCACCTTTGACATCTCGGTCCTGCTCGCCACCCACCTCCTCGACGATGTGCAGCAGGTCTGCGACCACGTCGTGATGCTCGACGCTGGCCGACTCGTGGTCTCCGGGGCCACCGGGTCGCTGCTCGAGCGCACCGGGCTGCTCAACGTCGACGTCGGCACCGAACGGGAGGGCCTGCTCGCGGCACTGGCGGCGCGGTCGATGACCGCATCCGTCGCACACGGGCTCGTGGAGGTGCAGGTCCGCGGCGACGACGACCTCGACGTCGTGCGCGACCTCGTCGCCGAGCTCGGGCTGCCCCTGCACCGCATGACGGCACGCCTCACCTCCCTCGACGACGTGTTCCTCGACCGGGCCACGCACTCGTGACCGGAGCCGTCTACGACCGCGGCTATCGCCCCTACGAGGGGGCGCGCGGAGGGCGCCGGGCAGGTCGGGCCGCGCTCTACCGGGCCAGCCTGCGGCGAGCCCTGGGCCTGCGCCGCGATTGGCGCCAGAAGGTGGCACCGTTCCTGCTCCTCGCCATCGCCGTCGTTCCGGCCATCGTGAACGTCGGCGTGAAGTACCTCACGCGCGGCACTCCGGCCCGAGGCATCGAGTTCTTCACCTATCGAGAGTACGTGGGGGTGTCGAACGCGCTGCTCGTGTTCGTGGCCCTCACCGCCCCCGACATCATGTGCCCCGATCGGCGCCAGCGGGTGCTGCCGCTGGTGTTCGCACGGCCCGTCAAGGGCGTCGACTACGTCGCCGCCAAGGTCGGGACGATGGCGTCGATCCTCTTCGCCTTCTCGTTCATCCCACAGGTGGTGCTGTTCCTCGGTCAGATGCTGGTGAGCGAGCACGGTGCCCTGCGCTACGCCCGCGACAACGCCGAGGTCCTCTGGCAGGTGCCTGCGGCCGTCACGCTGCTGTCGCTGTTCTACGCGGTGATCGGCGCTGCCGTCGCGTCGCTCACGTCGCGGCGGGTGATCGCGGGCGCCTCGATCATCGGCCTGTTCCTCATCACCTCCATCACCTCCGCGATCCTCGTGGGACCTGAGACGCGGACCACCACGTCGAGCGGCGGCGGGCCCCCCGCCACTGCGTTCGAGCCGCCGCCCGAGCCCGTGGAGGCCGGGCCCGCGGCCACCGGCGGCCCCATCGACCCGGGTCCCACCAGCACCTTCAGTGTGGGAAGCGACACGCCCTCGGCGGCCCCGCTGGTCAACCTGGCCGGGCTGCCCCTCATCCTGCGCGACGTGGTGTTCCTTGGGGAGGTCTCGCCCGACCACCCGATGTCGGGCCTGAACGGCGGAGGTCTCCTCGCAGCAGGCGTGTACGTGCTCGTCGTGGGAGCGGGCGTGGCGATCCTCCTCTACCGCTACGACGAGGTGGAGCGGTGAGCGCCCCGAGCACCCTGCCGCCGCCTCCCCCGCCTCCGCCGCCGGGCGCGCTCGATCCGGCCTTCGTGCCCGACGCCACGGTGGCGATCAGCGGCGTGTCCGTGTGGTTCGGCCAGAAGGTGGCGCTGTCGGAGCTCGGCTGCTCGTTCGGCCCGGGTGTCACGGGACTGCTCGGGCCCAACGGCGCCGGCAAGACGACGCTCATGCGGGCCATCACCGGGCTGGTACCCGTGAACCAGGGCCAGGTGCTCGTCGCCGGTGTCGATCCGCGTGCCGAACGCTCGGTGCACGCGCGGGTGGCGCTCGTGCCGGAGGACGAGGCGGTCCCGAGGGGGCTCAGCCCACGCCAGCTGTGCACCTACGTGGCCGACCTGCACCGGGTGCCCGAGCGCAGCGTCATCGAGTGGGCGCTGCACGCGGTGGACATGGTGCCGGCCGCTGACCGCAGCATGGACGGCTTCAGCAAGGGCATGCGCCAGCGGTCGAAGGTGGCCGCCGCCCTCGTCAAGAACCCGCTCGTGCTGGTGCTCGACGAGCCGCTCAACGGCGCCGACCCGGTCCAGCGGCTCAAGCTGATCACGCTGTTCAAGCGGTTGGGTGACGAAGGGCGCACAGTGATCGTGAGCTCGCACGTGCTCCACGAGGTGGAGTCGATGGCCGAGCGCGTCATCGTCATCGTGCGAGGGCGACTCGCCGCGGCGGGCGGGCACCATGCCATCCGCGATGCCATGGACGACGTGCCCCGCCAGGTCCTCGTCCGCTGCGCCGATCCTCGACGCCTGGGGGCATCGCTCATCGCCCTCGATGCCGTCGAGGGAGTGACCGTGACGGGCGACGATCTCGTCATCTCCACCACCCGCGCCCGCGAGCTGGCCGTGACGCTGCCCCGCACCGCCCGCGATCTCGCGATCCGCGTCACCGAGGTGCGTCCGCTCGACGACTCACTCGAGAGCCTCTTCCGCGAGCTCGTTCGATGACCGTCCCCGTCCCCGTCCCGGTCCCCGTTGCCCCACCGCCGGCGCGGCCCCCCATCGTCGCCATCGTCGCCTACACGCTGCGAACCTGCCTGCCCGGCAGGCGCTGGGTCGGGATCCTGCTCCCCTGCGCTGCTGCGCTGCTGTTCGGCCTGCTCGTGCGCGCCCTCGATGGCCCGGCCGAGGAGGACTTCGCGCGGGTGGCCTCGTACGCGCTGTTCGCGCTCGTGCTTCCGATCACCTGCGTGGTGGTGGGCGACGCCGTCTTGGGCGCTGAGATCCGCAGCGGCTCGTTCGCGTTCACCTGGCTGTCGCCCGTCCCCACATGGCAGATCGCCGTGGGCCGCTGGATCGGCGGCACCACGGTGGCGGCGGGCTGCCTCGCTACGGCGTTCGCCCTCTCGGCCGTGGTGGCCGGCTCGGCAGGCAGCGCCGGCGGCGTGGCCCTGGCCGCGGCGTTCGGCGCCATGGCCTACGTGGCCGTGTTCATCGCCATCGGGTGCATCACCCGTCGTGCCGCGGTGTGGTCGCTCGCCGCGGTCTTCCTGGTCGAGCGCCTGCTGGGGGCCGCGCTGAGCGGGATCGCGCAGCTCTCGCCCTCCTGGGAGGCTCGGGCTGCCTTCGTCTCGTTCGTCGACGCGCCGTCGGATCTCGTCCGCCACGGCATCCCGCAGGGCGGCGCGGCCCTGGTGCGGCTCGCCCTCATCAGCGTCATCGCGCTGGTGCTCGCCTCCGTTCGCCTCAACCACCTCAAGCTCAGCGGCTCCTCGGACTAGCGCCGCACCGCCCCCGGTGGAGCTCGGGGTCAGGCCTCGCGACGGCTGGCGAGGACGGCCCCGCCGATCACGAGCACCACGCCGGCCAGCGCGGGGGCGGCGACGTGGTCGCCCTGGAAGACGACGCCGAGCGCCAGCGCGACGGCGGGGATCAGGTAGGTGATGAACGACGCTCGGGTGGCGCCGACGCGGCCCACGAGGCTCCCCATGAGGAGAAAGGCACCCCCGGTGCCGACGAGGCCGAGCACGGAGACGGCCAGCACCGGAGCGAGCTCGACGCTCGACCCCGGGAGACTCAGCACGCCGAAGGGAAGTGTCCAGAGCGTGGCCCACGCGAGCATCCTCGCCATCACGGCGCGCGAGCCGTACCGCCGCTGCAGCGGGACCACGAGGTTGGTGGCCAACCCGTAGCAGATGGTGGCCAGCAGCACGAGTCCCACGCCGGTGGCCTGCGTCGACCCCTCGCCGAGGCTCGGCGCGCTGATCAGGACGATGCCTGCGATCCCGACCGACACGCCGATCAGCTGTGGGCCGTTGGTGCGACTCCCGAAGAACAGCGCGCCGAAGAGGGCCACGAACATCGGTGTGGCGCCGTTCAGGAGGCCGGTCACCGCCGAGTTGATGTGCTGCTCCGCGAGGGGGAACAGCGTGAAGGGGATGGCCACCCACACCACCGACACGGCCAGCATGCGAAGGCGGTCGGCGGGGTCGATGCGCACTCGACCGCCGGGCAGCACGTTGAGGATCAGCGCCCCAAGCCCCACCCGTAGCAGCGTCACGACACCGGGCTCGAGGCTCTTGAGGCCCACCGCGATGAAGAGGAACGACGCGCCCCAGATCGCGGCGATGGACGAGAACACCAGCCAGTCGGTCGCGGTGAACGCGTCGCCGGGTGATCCCTCCGCGATGAGGGGCAGCGGCGCGGCGGCGGAGGTCACCTCACCTATCTATCCGCTCGACGTACGGCTGCCCACGCCCATCCTTGTGCGCGGCGAGCCCGGAGCGGCCTCGAGGAGGTGTTGAGCGGCCCCCCGCACGACTCGTGCCGCGTCCTCGACGGACAGCTCCTGGGTCGTGCGCATCTGGTCCCATGCCTCGAAGCTCATGAGCACCTCCACGGCGGCCGCGACGTCTGCGTCGTTTGTGCCGCGTGTGCCCTCCCGCTGTCGCAGCTCCATGGCGAAGACGCGGTCGATCTCGGCCCTGAGCCAACCGCGCACCCGCCGGAGCTGCTCCTGGAGGGGAGCCGATTCCGGGGCGGCGCGGAGCGCGGCTCGGCGGATCGGCGCCACCGATTCGTAGAGCCGGCTGTTGATCTTGAGCATGGCGTCGATCCGATCGCTCAGCGATCCCGCCGCGGGAACGTCGACGAACAGGTGGCGCACCCGTGAGAGCTGTCGGGTGGCCGCCGCCGTGTGGAGCGTCTCGACGTCATCGAAGATCCGGAAGATCGACCGCAGCGAGACTCCCGAGCGCTCGGCGACCTGCTGGGCCGTCGGACGACCCCGATCCTCGCCGAGCAGGTCGAGCAGGGCGTCGACGACGAGATCACGGCTGCGGTGCCGTCGGGCCCGGCGACCGTCCTCCGGAACCTCGTCGAACAGGTCGCTCGTGGTGCCCACGGCCCCGACCCTAGAGTATTGACATGTCCTGTGTCAATACTTTGGGCTCAGGGCCAGGCTACCCACCACAGCTCGTGGGGGCGGGATCCCCCACCAGCCGCGCGTCGATCCAGGAGAGCATGTCGGGCAGCGACGGCGCGATCACGCCGGCGTGGCTGCCGGGGTAGGTGCGCCGCTGCACCACCTGGCCGATGCTGCACATCCGGTCGAGGAGCAGCTTCGAGCTCGCGAGCGGGATCTGCTCGTCCTGCTCGCCGTGGATGATCAGCACCGGCGACTCCCCCACCACGTGCCCCGGATCGTTCTCCACCAGCAGGGTGGCCCACGGCTCCACGGTGGCGGGGTCGGCCTTCACGAGCGCGTCGTAGGGGGCGTCGTTCCACGCCGTCGCCAGAGCGGCGCTGCACCCGGTGTCTACCTGGGCGAGGCGCTCCAACCCGAGGGGCGTGAGGACGTCGGCGGGGTTGGCGTCCGGGTAGGCGGCCGCCCAGCCGGCAGCCACCATGCCGAGGTAGAAGCGGTAGGGGCTGTTCTTCAGCGCGGCCTGGATGAGGGAGAGCTGTGAGGGGGGAGCACCGGCCACCGTGCCCACCACGTCGAGCTCCGGCGCCCAGGCCTTCGCGATCTGGTTGGCGAACAGCGCGGCATGCCCGCCTTGGGAGTGGCCCCAGATGATGACGCGCTTCGATGCGCCCACCCGCTCGCCGAGGGTGCGGGCGGCCCTCGCGATGTCGAGCACACCGCGTCCCTCGCTCACGCCGGCGATGTAGGGATGCCGGCCTGGCGTGCCCAGGCCCTCATAGTCGGTGGCCACGATGGCCATCCCGCGCTCGAGGAACGGCGCCACCAGACCGATCCCGGCGCGCTCGGGGTCCTTGCTCGGCGCACACTGGTCCGCGATCCCCGCGGTGCCGTGCGCCCAGGAGAGCATGGTGCGGCCGCCCTTGGGGGCGGCCTCCTTCGGCACGACGATGAGCCCGCTCACCGCGATGTCGTCACCGGCGATCGACTGCGAGTGGTAGAGGATTCGTAGGACCGTCGCCGCGACATCCATCCCGTCGACCTCCTGCACGGCGATCACGTCGCCTGGCTGGCCCGGCGCCAGAGGCGCAGCGAGCGCGTACAGGTCGCCCGTGGCCGGCACCTCGACCGGCGACGCGGGCTTCGGCACGCTCGACGAGGAGGAAGAGGACGACGACCCTGCGATCGGTGACGCCGCCCCGCCCGAGCACGCTGCAGCGAGCAGGGCCAGGGGGCAGCACACGGCGGTGACGAGACGGCGGCGGGTCACGGGGCTCGATTCGGTGGTGGGACGGCAGGTGCAGCGACTGGGTCGAGGTGATCGAGCCTACGGCCGATGCTGGAGCATCAGGCATGCGCGGCCAGCTCCTCCTCGGGGCGGACGTCATGGAACATGGCAAGGAGCGAGAGGTCGTAGATGGCCTTCAGCGCGCCAGCCACGAGGAGGGGCCACCCGAAGGTCGAGTGGTCGAGCATCCACCCAGCGGCGAGCGGAGGCAACGCCGACGCGAGGCTGCGGGGCACGTTCGTGACGCTGGCGGCGGCGGCCCGCTCCTCGGGGCGCACGATCGCCATCACGTAGCTGGTGCGGGCGGGCACATCCATCTGCGAGAGGAGCGACCGGGCGAGCAGGCACGCCACCGCGAGCCCGGCGTTGGGCATGAGCGCGGCGGCCATGAGCAGCCCGTTGGCGGGGAGGTGAGTGAACACCATCGTGCGGATGAGACCAATGCGACGGGCCAGGCGCGGTGCCAGCAGCGCCGAGCTGGCCGACAGCAGGCCACTCCAGAAGAACACCGCGCCGGCCGTCACCGTCGAGAGGTCGAACCGCAGGGCGAGCCACAGAACGAGGATCGACTGCACCGCGAAGCCACCGCCCATGGCGTCAAGGGAGAAGATCGCCGCGAGCCGGTACACCACCGCCCGGGAGGGGCCGAGTCGGCTGGGCGGCTGATCCTTCGGGTGGGCACCGCCGACGGTGAGGTGGCGGTACTGCAGGAGGAGCGCCACGCCGATGGCGGCGTAGAGCACGAAGACGCCGCGCTGGGCCTGGGCCACCGTCAGGGAGCTGTGGCGAGCCACCAGCTCCGGTCCCCCGGCGGCGAGCGCACCGAAGGCTCCGGCCAACGAGGCCACGAGGCTGTAGCGGGCGAACACCGAGGTGCGGTGGAGCGCGGGCACCGTCTCGGGGAGGAGAGCCTGCTCGACGGGGAGGAAGCCGCTGACGTCACCCGACGACGGGTTGACGGTGCCGAGCGCCGCCACCACCAGCAGGGCGACGAAGCCGCCAACGGTGGCGAAGGCGATGCCGGTGAGGACCATCAGCACCGCGATGAGCTGCAGGAGACGGCGGCGTGGCACCCCGCCCCCGCGCAGACCGATGGCCAAGGTGACGGCCGCGGAGCCGAGGAGCGTGGCGGTGATGACCGCACCGACCTGCACGGTGTCGAGGCCCTTGGCCAACAGGTACCCGGGGAGGATGACCGCGACGAGCCCGTCGATGAGCGCGCGCATGCCGCGGGTCCGCACGATGCGGCGAGCGTCGGGGCTGCTGCGGAGCCGGAAGGCGGCCGTCGGCGAGGTCATGCGAACCGCCAGCCTCGCACGTGGTCAGGGGACGCAGCCGACCGAGCCCGCAGGCGCTCGAGCAGGGGCGGGAGCAGGGTGGGACGACCCCCGAAGCCGGATCAGCCCCGGGTCAGACCGGCTCGAGCTCGAGCTCGTCAGCGAACTCGTCCACCTCGTCGGGGTGTCCCTCGACGTCGATGGTCGGCAGCAGGCGATCGAGCCAGCCCGGCAGCCACCAGTTCTTGTCGCCCAACAGCTCCATCGTGGCGGGGACGAGCAGCAGGCGGACCACGGTGGCATCCAGGAGCACGGCCACGGCGAGTCCGACGCCGAAGAGCTTCAGAACTCGATCGGCTTCGAACATGAAGCTGCCAAAGACGAAGACCATGATCGCCGCCGCGGCCGTGATGACCCGAGCCGTCGCCGCCAGCCCGTTGGCTACGGAGAGGTGGCTGTCGTGGGTTCGGTTCCACTCCTCCTTCACCCGTGAGAGGAGGAACACCTCGTAGTCCATGGAGAGCCCGAACACGATGGCGAAGAGCATCATCGGCATGAACGGCTCGATGGGGGCGGGCTCGATCCCGGTGAGGCTGCCCAGCCAACCCCACTGGAAGACGGCCACCACCACGCCGTAGGCCGCGCCGATCGACAGCAGGTTCATGATGACGGCCTTCAGCGGCACGAGCACGCTGCGGAACACCGTCATCAGCAACAGGAACGACAGGACGAGCACGGCGACGAAGAAGAAGGGGAGGCGGCCGGCGAGGTAGGCGGAGAAGTCCACGCCGACGGCCGTGAAGCCGGTGATCGCCACGTCGGTGCCGGTGCTCGCCTCGACCGGGGGGAGGACGTCGTTGCGCAGTTGCCCGACGAGCTTCGTGGTGGCCTCGGCCTGCGGCGCGGTCTTCGGGATCACGAACCAGCGCACCGCGGTCGGGGCCGCCGGATCGTTCGGCATCGGAGGTGAGACGAAGGCGACGTTCGGAGCCACGGCATCACCGATGGCGGCCAGCGCGGCGAGATCGGTGCCGGGCGGGACTTCGGTGACCATGACGAGCGGGCCGTTGAAGCCGGGGCCGAATCCGTCGGCGAGGAGGTCGTAGGCCTTGCGGGTGGTGGTGTCCTTGGCGAAGTTCCCCTCATCCGAGAAGCCGAGCCGCAGACCGACGACCGGCACGGCGAGCACGAGCAGGAACAGCGATCCGCCCAGGAACGCCGGCCACGGACTCCGCTGGATGAGACGGCTCCAGCGGTAGGCCGTCGTCTGGCGCAGGGCCTTCGTGGCCCGGCGGGCCACGGGCCGTCGCAGCGGGGCGATGGCAACGCTCAGCGCGAGCACGATGGCGGCAAGGACCATCGCCGGCGCAGCGATGATGGGGGCGCCGAGGCCCGCGCCCAGTAGCGCCACGGCCACGAGCCCCGCCGCGATGAGCCCCCGCCAACGGGTGACCTCCACCTTCTCACCGGCGAAGCCGAGGAGCGCAGGCAGCAGGGTCAGCGAGGCGACGACGGTCGTGAACACGACGAGGGCAGCGGAGATGGCGAGGCCCGATACGAAGGCCACGCCGATCACCAGCATGCCGAGGAAGGAGATGACGACGGTGATGCCGGCGAAGGCCACCGCGCGACCGGCGGTGTCGATGGCGATCGAGGTCGCCTCGGCCACGGTGTGACCGTGGTGCAGGTTCTCCCGGTAGCGGGTGACGATGAAGAGCGCGTAGTCGATGCCGACGCCGAGCCCGATCATGAGCCCGAGGAACTGCGCGAAGTCCGGCACCGCGAAGACCTTCGTGGACAGCAGGAGCAGCATCGTGCCGACGCTGATGCCTGCCAGCGCGACCGCGACGGGCAACCCCATGGCGAGGACCGAGCCGAAGGCGACGATCAGGATCACGATGGCGAGGGCCAGACCGAGCACCTCAGAGTCCGGCGTCTTGAACTCCGCGAAGCGCTGGCCGCCGATCTCGACCTGCAGCCCGTCGATCTTGGGGGCATCGGCGCGGATCGCGACAGCGACGTTCTCGGCCAGGGCGTCGGACGCCCCATCGGGCAGCTCGAGGTTGGCGTAGGCGATCTTGTTCGCCTCGGGCCCCTGTCGCGCGATCTGGAAGGCGCCGCTGGGACCGTAGGGGCTGGTGATGCGAACCCCGTCGTGCCCTCCGATCTTCGCGAAGAGCCCCTCCATGGCGGCTCGAACCGTCGGGTCATCGACGCCCTGCTCCGCCCGGAACACGATCGTGCCGCCCCGTCCCGCTCCTTGACCCTCGAAGTGCTTGTCGAGGAGACGGAAACCCCGCTGGCTCTCCACCTCCACGCCCTTGAAGTCCTGACGGAAGTCGGTGCCGAGGGTCTTCGACAGACCGCCGAGGAGGACCAGCGCGACCAGCCACAGCGCCACGACCAGCTTTCGGTGGTCGTGACACCAGGTGCCGAGGCGAGCGAACACGGGAGACCTCCGAGGGAAGGGCGAAGCGGGCGCAATGGGCAGGGATCGTCCGCCTTGCCCGAGCGCCAGCAAGTATGACGGTCGGGACTCGTTCCGAGCGATCCCACGACCCTCGATGTGACCGATGTCATCTCACGGTCACCCCGTCCACCCACCCAGGCTTCGCCGTCGGGTCGTGCCATGCTGCGCCGATGATCCAGGACAGGTTTCGACTCGACGACCAGGTGGCCATCATCACCGGTGCCGGCCGGGGCATCGGCGCCGCCACCGCCGTGGCGCTCGCGGAGGCCGGTGCCGACGTCGTGCTCTCCGCACGCACGGCTGAGCAGCTCGAGAGCGTCGCCAAGCAGGTCGCGGCCCTCGGTCGTCGTGCGGCGGTGGTGCCGGCCGACCTCAGCAACCTCGACGCCGTGGCGGGTCTGGCCGACGCTGCCCGCGAGGCCTTCGGACGGCTCGACATCGTCGTCAACAACGTGGGCGGCACGATGCCGCGCCCGTTCCTCGAAACGTCGCCTCGTCGACTCATCGAGGCGTTCTCGTTCAACGTGGCCACCGCCCACGCCCTCACCCGCGCCGCCGTGCCCCTCATGCTGGAGACGGGCGGTGGATCGGTGGTGGGGATCTCCTCGATGATGGGCCGCACGGCCGGGCGGGGCTTCGTGGCCTACGGGACGGCCAAGGCCGGCCTGGCCCACTGGACGCGGCTGGCCGCTCAAGACCTCGCCCCGCGCATCCGGGTCAACGCGATCGCCGTGGGTTCGATCGCCACCAGCGCGCTCGAGATCGTGCTCGAAGACGACAACCTCCGCACCACGATGGAGCAGGGCACCCCGTTGCGGCGGATCGGTGATCCAGAGGAGATCGCAGCCACGGTGCTGTTCCTCGCGTCACGAGCAGGCGGCTACATCACGGGCAAGATCGTCGAGGTCGACGGCGGCATCGAGCAGCCCAACCTCGACATGGGCCTGCCCGACCTCTAGCTGTGACGACCGTTGTTGGCGCTGTACACGGGGAGGTCGAGCAAGGTCTTCACACCCGGGGTGGCCTCCACCACGTAGGGGATGGCGTTCACCACGTGCATGGCGGTGGCGAGGCAGCCTGCGTGGTTGTGGTCGCCGAGGTCGGACGACAGGCCGAGCTCGATGTGCAGGTGCGGCTCGCCCTCCACCTCGATGCGATAGCCGTTCCCCTGCGGCCACCCGGGTGCGTCCCCGTCACGCAGCCGGGTGACGTGCTCCACCACGATTCGCTCCTCTCCATCGATCATCCCGATGATCTCGAAGCGCATCCCGGAGATGGTGCCCTTGGCCACGGTGCCCGACGCGATCTCGATGTCCTCGTCGGCCAGCAGGATCTCGTGCGTCTCCCCCACGCTGTCGAGCTCGAGCCCGATGGCTGTGGCGACGAGGTGGAGCACCGGCCCCCAGGCCAGCGTCGTGGATCCCGGCGCGAGCAGGAGCGACTGCGAGGTGTCGGGCTTTCCGAAGCCCATGATCTCGAACATCGTGAAGGGGTTGTCCCAGGTGGCGTAGTTGACGATCTCCGACATGCGCACCTTGCGCACCTCCTTGCAGAGGGCGAGAGCATGGATCGCCAGGCCGGCATTGCCGAAGCCCGGGTCGATGCCGGAGGTGTAGAAGCTCGTGCCGCCCGCCTGGCACGCGGCCTCGAGCTGGTCGAGCACGCCGTCGCCTGCCGCGGCCGGGAAGAGCAGCGGCACGTAGGAGGTGTTCACCACGTTCTTGCCTCCCGCCAGCATCCGGCAGATGTCCGTCACGACATCGCCGGGGCGCACGTCAGAGTTGGCGGTGTAGCAGACGCAGTTGGCGTCGAGGGCGAGCAGCGCCTCGGCGTCCTGGCTGGCCGTCACGCCCACCGACGGGCCGCCGCACAGCTCGCCCGCGTCGCGGCCGGCCTTGCTCTCGGAGTGCACCCACAGCCCGGCCAGCTCGAGCTGCGGGTGGGCCACGATGGCTGGGACGGCGTGGATGCCGACGGTGCCGGTCGCCCACTGGATCACGCGGTAGGTCATGGCCGGACACTAGGACGGCTGGGCGACCGGAGGACCCGCGTCGCCCGCCTCATGCGGCATCTGGTGCGGATCAGGGGCGGGTGACCGCCGGTGGCTCCAGGCCCGGCTGCTGACCCGCGTCCTGCTCGGGCGTGCTCGCAGTGAGGCGGAGCGGGACGACGCCGGCCCACACGGGGAGCCCCAGGTCCTCTTGGTCGTCCTTCGGGCCGCCCGTGCGCACCTTCGCCGAGCCCTCGTCAATCGGTAGGCGCAGGACGAGGGTGGCGCGCAGCTCTGCGTCAGTCGACGGTCGGGCCACCGCGCTGCGACCGGGGAGCACGTGCTCGACCACCGCGTCGAAGGCACGGCGCTTCTCGTCATCATCGGTGACCTTGGAGGCGGTGCCGAACAGCACGACGCATCGGTAGTTCATCGAGTGGTGGAAGGCCGAGCGGGCCAGCACCAGGCCGTCGAGCAGCGTGATGGTGACGCACAGCGCTGCGTCGTCGGACGCCCGCAGCATCGCG
This sequence comes from Acidimicrobiales bacterium, assembly GCA_046595835.1. Classification (GTDB taxonomy): domain Bacteria; phylum Actinomycetota; class Acidimicrobiia; order Acidimicrobiales; family VFJN01; genus VFJN01. Next base: position 13,241 of record JBKJSO010000077.1, read on the forward strand.
TTGCCCACCGCTCCGTGCAGGTAGAGCACGTCGCCATCGCGCCCGTAGGTCATCGGCAGCACGCGCGGCTCGCCGTCGACCACGAAGCCCACGTGGGCGAGGTACGCCTCGTCGATCACCTCGTCGACGCAGGCACGATCGGTGCGAGCCCGCTCGGGCAGCCGACGGACTCGGGTGCGGTCGGTGGGAGCGAACGAGTCGGCCATGACCGCCATGGTGACAGGCGGTCGCGCCTGCTCCGCAGCGGTTTGTGTCGGCGACCGAATCGCTCCACAGCTCCCGCCGCTCGCCTGCCTCAACCACGGCCTAGGTTCGGCGGCGTCGTTCGACCGCCCCGGGAGGGTCCGTGCCCCGTCTTCGTCAGGTTCCGCGCGCTGAGGTGACCGACAGCATCACGCTCGCCATGTACGACCTCATGTTCGGTGATCGTGATCCGGTGGCCGAGCCAGGTACGCCGACCGGCACCACCGGCGACTGGTGGACCGTGTTCGCGGCCGTGCCGGAGATCATGCGGCACTGCGTCAACGGCTTCGCGCTCTACCGCAACCCCGAGCGCGAGCTCGACCCGGAGCTCCGCGAGCTGGGGCAGACGCGTGTGGGCTGGGCCCGAGCGAGCCGCTTCGTGTTCTCGCAGCACTGCAAGTCGTGCCGGGCCCTCGGCATGGACGAGGCCAAGATCCAGGCCATCCCGCACTGGCAGACCGCAGAGGTGTTCAGTCCCGCGGAGCGGGCCGTGCTCGCCTACACCGACGCTCTCGTCTACGACGGGGGCCGTGTCGCCCACGGCGTGTTCGAGGCGCTGCGCTCACACCTGAGCGAGGTCGAGATCCTCGAGCTCACCTACATCACCTGCATGTACGACATGCATGCCGTGATGTCGCGGGCGCTGCGAACGGAGCAAGACGACCACGATGACCCCATCGTCGAGGACCCAGGCGACCACGAGTCCCTTGGCCCCACCCTCGGCGGCTGACCCGCCCCCTGGCATCTGTGCACACGGAGCACCGCATGGCGGTGCTCCGTGTGCACAGATGTCAGGTCAGTAGGAGCGGGGGAGGCCGAGAACGTGCTCAGCGAGGTAGTTGAGCACCATCTCCTGGGGGATGGGGGCCAGCCGCATCAGGCGGGCCTCCTTCCAGTAGCGCTCGATGTCGTACTCCGTGGCGTAGCCGAACCCGCCGTGGGTCTGCATGGCCCGGTCCGCTGCCGCAAAGGCGGCATCGGCGGC
>JBKJSO010000398.1:0-4086 GCA_046595835.1 Acidimicrobiales bacterium
CCTTCTTAGCGGTCGCCTTCTTAGCGGTCGCCTTCTTAGCGGTCGCCTTCTTAGCGGTCGCCTTCTTAGCGGTCGCCTTCTTAGCGGTCGCGGTCGCGGATCCGAAGAGCCGGGCGACGCGCGCCTCGAGCTTGTCGAGATCGGCCTTGCTCGCGAGGCCTCGCTCGGTGACCTGCGCTCGAACCTCCTTGCGCACCGTGTCGAGCAGCTTCTCGCTGTTCCGGCGGCTGCGGGCCACGAGGTCGGACACGGCGTCGCGGGCTTGGTCGGCCTGCACCTCGCCGGCCTTCACGAGGTCACGCACCAGCGCCTCGGCCCGGGACTGGGTGAGGGAGGTGAACTCAAGGCCTGCATCGAGGTACCGCTTGAACACGTCTGTCTGTGCCATGGGCGGCGAGCCTAGGGTCCGCTCATCATGCTTGCAAAAGTTCGCACTAGCGTCGGTGAGACGTGATCCCCCTCAAGGACGAGAACCCCACGACACACCGGCCGGTCGCCACCCTGGCCATCATCCTCGCCTGCACCGCCATCTACCTGCTCTGGCAGCCGTCGCCGCTGGGCCAGACCAGTGCGGACACGGCGTTCACGGTCCGCCGGGCTGCCATCCCATGCGAGGTCCGGGAGCAGCGTCCGCTCACCGTCGACGAGGTGCGAGCCACCTACCAGCTCGGACGATCCGACGCGTGCGGCGTCGGTTCTCCGGACAGTCCGGCCACCTTCCCGAGCAAGTCGGTGTGGGGCTCGGTGGTCCTCTCCATGTTCCTGCACGGCAGCCTGCTGCACCTCGGCGGGAACCTCCTGTTCCTCTGGATCTTCGGGAACAACGTCGAGGACCACCTTGGGCCGGTTCGCTTCGTGCTCTTCTTCCTCGCGGCGGGCATCGTGGCCACCCTGGCCCACGTGGTCCTCAACCTGAGCTCGACCGTGCCGATGGTGGGCGCCTCCGGGGCCATCGCGGGGGTGATGGGCGCCTACCTGGTGTGGTTCCCAGAGGCGCCCGTGCGCACCCTGCTGCTGTTCTTCCTCATCGTCATCGTGCGGATCAGGGCCAAGTGGGTGCTCGGGTTCTGGTTCGTGCTGCAGTTCTTCACCAGCCCGAACAGCGGCGTGGCCTGGGCCGCCCATGTCGGCGGGTTCGCCTTCGGGGTGCTCGTCGGGCTGGCCGCGCGCGGCAGCCGAAGCGTGCGCCGAGCCCTGTGGCGTCGTAGCGCGCGCTCCTCCGCCGCGGCAGCCTGGGACCCCACCGGAGGCGCCGGCTACGCGTGGTTCGACCGCTGACGTCGTCCCCACGGGTCCACCACCACTCGGGTTGAGTTGACGGCTACACCGGACCGAGGAGCCGGTCGACGAGCGTGGCCAGATCGGGCGCGACGAGGTCCGGCATTGGGTCGAGGCCAGTCGCGGATCTGGTGACGCCGCTGAGCACCAGGGCGAAGCGGTAGCCGAGCACGGCTGCGAAGCGACCATCAGTGTCGACCCGGTCCCCCACCATCACGCCGTTCGCCCCCAGCCGGGCGCGGACGAGATCGACCATCGGCGCATTTGGCTTGCCGGCCACGGTGGCGCGTACCCCCGTCGCCGTCTCGATCGCCGCCAGGATGGCTCCGCCACCCGGGATCGGGCCGCTGGGGGTGGGGTAGGTGGCGTCGTCGTTGGTGGCCAGTAGGCGGGCCCCGCCGCCCACGGCGGCGGCGGCCACGCGCAGCCGGTCGTAGTCGAAGTCGAGGTGGAGCCCCACCAGGACCGCATCGGCAGAACCGTCGTGCACTGGGATCGCGCCGCGCTCGACCACGGCCTGGTGCACCCCGGGGCCGGCGCAGATCAGCACCCGTTCGCCCGGATCCACCAGCGTGGCGGCCGCCATGGCCGAGGTGATCACCGCTCCCTCGGCCGGGATCCCGTGCTTACCGAGCTTGGCTTCCACGTCAGCGGCCGACTGCATGCTGTTGTTCGTGCAGAACAGCAGCCGCTCCCCGGCGGCGCGCAGGCGGGCCACGGCGCCCGCCGAACCCGCGATCGGCTGGTCGGCCAGCCACACGACGCCGTCGAGGTCGAGTGCGTAGCCCACCGCGCCAGCCTGGCAGACTCGGGCCGTGGCCCGATTCGAGCCGTTCGCCGGCATCAGATACGACCTCTCCCGCAGTGACCTGAGCAAGGTGATCGCGCCGCCCTACGACGTGATCGACGCCCCGCTGCGCGCCGCGCTCGTCCAGCGCGATCCGCACAACGCCGTGCTGATCGACCTGCCATCCGAGGCCGACGGCGACGCGCGCTACGCGCTGGCCCACGAGCGCTTCACGAGCTGGCAGGCGCACGGCATCCTCGTCACCGACGAGCGGCCCTCCTTCACCGTGTACCGCATGACGGCCACCGATGATGCTGGGGTCGAGCGCCGTACCACCGGCGTGATCGGCGCCCTCGAGCTGCGGCCGCCTGGCACCGACATCCTCCCCCACGAGCACACCACGAAGAAGGCCAAGAGCGACCGGCTCGACCTGCTCCGCTCCTGCCGGGCCAACCTCTCCGCGATCTGGGGCCTCTCGCTGGCCAAGGGCCTCACCGATCTCCTACCGGTCGACGGATCGCCGGTCGCCGACCTCGTCGACGAGGATGGCGTGCGCCACACGGTCTGGATCGTCGACGACGCCGCCACCTGCGCCGCCATCGCCACCGCCGTGGCCGAGCACCCGATCGTGGTGGCCGACGGACACCACCGCTACGAGACCTCCCTCGCCTACAAGGCTGAGCGCGAGGCCGCCGACGGCAACGCGGCAGGGGCTGGCGCCACGATGGCCTACGTCGTGGAGCTCGTGGAGGACGAGCTCTCCGTGCACGCCATCCATCGCCTCATCACCGGCCTGCCCGACGGCACCGACATCCTCACCGCGCTCGCTCCCTGGTTCGAGGACGCCGGCGAGCCGCCCACCGACGTGCCCGTCACCACGGCGATGGTCCTCCGGGGGTGCCTCACGCTGGTGCTCCCCGATCGGGAGGTGCTCCTACGGCCCCGACCCGAGGCACTGGCCGACGCGCGGGACCTCGACTCCAGCCGCCTCCACGTCGGCCTCGCCGCCCTCGCTGACCACCAGCTGACCTTCCAGCACGGCGTCGACAACGTCCGCGCCGCGGTGCGCTCGGGCGCCGCGCAGGCTGGCGTGCTGCTCCGACCGGCGACCGTCGCGCAGATCGAGGCCACGGCCCACGGCGGCGAGCGCATGCCCCCCAAGACCACCTTCTTCCACCCCAAGCCCAAGACGGGCCTGGTGTTCCGCGGGCTCTGACCCTGACGAGCCGCCACGCTGTGGTGCCGTGCCGATCAGCGAGCGCGGGTGATGCTGACCTCGGTGGGGTTGGCGAGCATGTCGAACACCGCCGAGTACTTCGCACCAGCGGCCACGAGTGCGTCCTTGCCCGCATCGTCGCAATCAGCGTCGATGTCGAACACGACGCTCACGTTGCTGAACCCCTTGCGGACGTCGGGGTCGATCCCGAGCACGCCACGCACGTCGATGTCGGCGCTCACCGTGGACGACACCCGGTGCAGCTGGATGTTGCGGGCGGCCGCGCCCGTGGCCACACCAGCGGTGACGCACGCCGCCAGCGCGTGGAGCACGAACTCCTGCGGCGTTGGCCCATGGCCATGGCCGAGCGTCGGGTGGTCCGCCTTGTAGGAGAACTTGGCCACGTGCTCGTGGTCGCCGCCGATGCCGTACCACTCGTGGATGGTGGACTCGCTCGCGGTTCCCTCAACCCACTCGTTGGTCGCTGAGAACCGGAATGCGGCGAGATCAGCGTCATCCCGGAACCGGGCGATCGCACCGAACATCTTGTCGCAGGGGACCCCGTTGACCTCGCCTGCTGCTGCCTCTGCCATGTCAATCACCTTTGCTCTGCCGCTGGAGGGCAAACGGTACCAACCGCCCACGACGCCTGCGTCGCTGGATGGCCGCGGTGCCATCGGGCCCCTGGCTTATCGTGGCCGACGCAGCAAAACGGAGGACCCAACATGTGGGAGATGGTCGACGAGGGATGGGGACGCCGCGCCGCGGAGTTCGCCACGCTGAGCGAACCGGCGAACTGCCGTGA
>JBKJSO010000181.1:0-2827 GCA_046595835.1 Acidimicrobiales bacterium
GAGGGCGAAGTAGCTGAGGAACGCCACCAGCGATCCGAGGGTCATCGCGCCCGAGGCGACCCGGCCCGCGCCGAGCCAGATCACGGCCGCGCTCGACCCGTTGATGAAGACGGCCACGGTGGGGAACATCAGCGCCATCAGCCGGCCGGCCATCAGCGAGGTCTCGGTGAGGTCGCCGTTCACCTGGGCGAAGCGCTCCGTCTCCTCGGGTTCGCGCACGAACGCCCGCACGACTCGCATGCCCACGATCTGCTCCCGCAACACGCCGTTGATGCGGTCGATGCGCTCCTGCATCCGACGGAACTGCGGCACCATCCGGGAGATGATCAGGCTGAGGGCGATGAGGAGGAGCGGGAGGCTCACCGCGAGGAGCCATGCCAGCCCCCGGTCCTGACGAAGGGCGAGCACCACGCCGCCGAGCACCGTCATCGGGGCGACCACGAGCATCGTGCAACCCATCACCACGAGCATCTGCACCTGCTGCACGTCGTTGGTGATCCGGGTGATCAGCGACGGCGACCCGAAGAGGTTCACCTCCTTGGCGGAGTACGCGGTGACCTGGTGGAAGAGGGCGCCGCGCACGTCGCGGCCGAAGGCCATGGCGGCTCGGGCGCCGCAGTACACAGCGCCGACCGCGAAGACCACCTGCACTCCCGTGATGGCGAGCATCAGGGTGCCGATCGACCAGATGTGGTCGGTGTCGCCGCGCAGGATCCCCTTGTCGATGATGTCGGCGTTGAGGGTGGGCAGGGCGAGCGACGCGGCCGCCTGCACCGCCTGCAGCACGAGCACGCCGACGAGCCAGGGGCGGTGGGGACGGAGGTAGGTGGTGAGCAGTCGGCGCAGCATGTCGGTGGCGGGTTGAGCGGCCCGCGCCGGTCATGCCCCGGTCGAAACTACAGGCGAGGTCCGATGTCACTGCCAATCGTCGATGCGGGGCACATGCCCGAACAGGGGCGTTCGCGCGCCGGGCCTTGCGTCGGCGCGGTCAGCTGAAGATGGCGCTGATCTCGGCGGGCGCCACCTCGTCGAGCTGGGCGTAGGTGCAGGACTCCGGGGTGCGGTCAGGGCGGAACCGCACCAGGCGGCCCCCGTGGCGGAAGCGACCAGCCAGCACGTGCTCATAGCGGACCTCCGCGACCAGCTCGGGCCGCAGCGCTTCCCACGAGAGGTCCTTCTGCGCGTTCCATCGGCTCACCCCGCCGGGCATGCGACCCGCCTCCTGGGCTGCCGTCTGGTGCTCGATCCAGGTGCGCCAGGGGTGGTCGTCGAGGGCGCGATCTCGCAGGGGTGCCAGCTCCTCCACCAGCTCGCGCCGACGGGCGGCCGTGAAGCTGCTCGCCACGCCGACGTGGTGGAGCGCCCCCGCCTCATCGTGGAGGCCGAGGAGCAGCGACCCCACGCCCTCGCCGTCTTTGTGCCAGCGGAAGCCGGCGACCACGCAGTCGGCGGTGCGCTCGTGCTTCACCTTCCACATCACGCGCTTGTCCTGCTGGTACGGAAGGTCGGCCGGCTTGGCCATCACGCCGTCGAAGCCGGCCCCCTCGAAGCGGGTGAACCAATCCTCGGCCACCTTCGGATCGTCCGTCATCGGTGTGAGGTGCACCCGGGCGAGGCCACCGCTGAGCACGCTCTCGAGGAGCCGTCGACGCTCTCGGAAGGGCTCACCGGTGAGGTCGCGGTCGCCGAGCGCCAGCAGGTCGAAGGCCACGAAGCTGGCCGGGGTCTCCGCCGCCAGCTTGCGCACCCGCGACTCGGCCGGGTGGAGGCGCTGCTGCAGGGTGTCGAAAGCGAGGCCGTCGTCGGCGACAACCACGATCTCGCCGTCGACGACGCAGCGCTCCGGGAGGGCAGCCGCGAGGAGCTCGACCAGCTCCGGGAAGTAGCGCGTGAGCGGACGGTCCTTGCGGGAGCCGAGCTCGAGCTCGTCGCCATCCCGGAACACGATGCACCGGAAGCCGTCCCACTTCGGCTCGTAGAGGAGGCTGGCGTCGTGGGGCACCGCATGAACGGCCTTGGCGAGCATCGGCTTCACCGGGGGCATCACGGGCAGGTCCATCGGTTCGACCGTACCGCCGTCGCGAACTAGAACCTGTTCTAGTGACTGCCGACCGCGCCGAGGCGTCCCGGCCATGGACGTAGACGACACGCCGGCCGAGGCTGCGGTGCGGGCCGAGGCGCGCGCGTGGCTCGAGTCAGTCGCGAAGCGGCGCGGTGAGGGCGACGGCGACTGGCGGTCGTTCCGGGCCAAGACCGACGAGCAGGACGCCGCGCACCTCGAGATGGCCAAAGGGTGGCAGCGCACCAAGTTCGAGGCCGGGTGGGCGGCGATCCACTGGCCGACCGAGCATGGCGGGCGCGGCCAGACCGGCATCGAGGCCGGGGTGTTCTCCGAGGAGGAGAGCCGCTTCGACGTGTCGGCGCGGTTCTTCGTCGTGGGCATCGACATGGCGGGGCCCACGCTGATGGCGCACGGCACGGCGGAGCAGCAGAAGCGGTTCCTCGAACCGATGCTGCGCGGCGACGAGGTGTGGTGCCAGCTCTTCAGCGAGCCTGGAGCCGGCTCCGACCTGGCGTCGCTGTCCACGCGGGCCGAGCGCGACGGTGAGGAGTGGGTGCTCACGGGACAGAAGGTGTGGACGTCGTCAGCCCACACGTCCGACTGGGCGATCTGCCTGGCCCGCACCGATCCCGACGCGCCGAAGCACGCCGGCATCACGTACTTCCTCGTCGACATGCATGCGCCGGGCGTGGAGGTGCGGGGTCTGCGGCAGATCGACGACGCCGTCGAGGAACACCGCGTTGAAGTGGATGGCGTCGTCGATCT
>JBKJSO010000246.1:0-6395 GCA_046595835.1 Acidimicrobiales bacterium
CGAGAAAGTTGGGTTCGTAGCTCGTGCCGTACTTGAGGTTCATCGCCTCGAGGAAGGTGGCGATCGACGCCGGGTCCCGGATGATCTCGGCGATGCCCTCCACCACCACCGGCTCGAGGGCATCGTCGGTCGTGATCGAGCAGCGTCCGTCCTTCGCCATGTTCCGTGCCTTGCGCGAGCTGAGCGCGCTGCTCGACCACAGCGCCCCGTCGCGCCACACCGCCCAGACCGGCATCACATGCGGGCGCCCATCGGCGCAGGTGGTGGCGAGCCAGTAGTCGTGGCTGTGCTCGAGCCGCTCACTGGCCCAGCTCCACGGCAGCAGCCCGGTGCCCTCGTCGAAGGGCAAGATCCCGTACCCGGGCATGTGCGGCCTCGAGGCCATCGGTTGCCTCACGGGTCCATCCTGCACCCTCAGGCGGCGGTCTGCTCAGGGGAGGGGTGCAAGGGGTGCCGCGGGCCGCGGACGCGGCGATGTACGAAGCCAAGACCGCCCGGCACGCCGGCGCCCGGCCGGTTGTCCAGAACTAGAACCTGTTCTAGTCTCGGTCGATGGCATCGTCTCCTGGGGACACGTCTTTCGACCTCGTGATCGTCAACGGCATCGTGGTCGACGGCACCGGCCTCCCGCGGCGACGGGCCGACATCGGCGTGCGCAACGGGCGCATCGCGGCCATCGGGTTCATCGACCCCGGCCAGGGTGCCCGAGTGATCGACGCCGTGGGCCGTGTGGTGGCGCCGGGTATCGTCGATCCCCACACCCACTACGACCCCCAGCTCACGTTCGAGCCCTACGGAACGTCGAGCTGCTACCACGGCGTCACCACCGTCGTCACCGGTAACTGTGGGTTCTCCGTCGCTCCCCTCCGGCCCGGCGACGCGCCCTGGCTCATCCAGCTCTTCGCCCGCGTCGAGGGCATGGACGCGTCCGCCCTGGAGGGCATCCCGGTGGATGGCTTCGAGAGCTTTCCCGAGTTCCTGGCATCGATGCGCGGCAAGATCGGCATCAACGCGGCGTACTACGTGGGCCACTGCGCGCTCCGGCGCTACGTGATGGGCGACGCCGCGCAGGAGCGCGAGGCCACGGCCGCCGAGATCGAGCAGATGGCGGCCCTCGTGCGGGAGGCGATGCAGGCGGGCGCGGCGGGCTTCTCCTCCACCCACTCGCCCACCCACTTCGACTCGGCTGACCGCCCCGTGCCGTCGCGCCTGTCGAGCGTCGACGAGCTCAAGGCACTCGCGGAAGCCGCGGGGCGCGCGGGAGGCGGCTCGCTCGCCTACCTCCCCGGTTCAGCGGTCGGCGGCATCACGCCCGACGACGAGGAGCTGCTCATCGAGATGTCGCTCCTCTCGCGCATGCCGGTGATCATCCAGGGCCTGGGCGCCCGCTCGAAGGTGGATGCGCCCACCGCGGGGTGGGACAACGCCAAGCGCTTCGTCGACGACGCCACGGCGCGCGGTGCGGCCGTGTACTCGATGGCGATGTCGAAGCCCTTCAACCGCACCTTCGACCTCGCCGCCGGCACGAAGCTCTACGAAGGCGCGCTGCAGCTCAACCGCCTCTTCACCGAGGCCGCCACGGTGGCGGAGCGTCTCGCGCTGATCGCCGATCCCGCCTTCCGCGACGCCGTGCGCGACTCGGTCGACCACCCGAACCGCGACCCCGCCGCGGGGCCCACGCTCCCGCCGCCCGCGTGGGCGGTCCTCCACGTGAACAAGGTCGGCAAGCCGGAGAACGAGAAGCTCATCGGTCGCTCGCTCGTCGACATCGCGGCGGAGCGCGGGGTACATGCGACGGATGCGTTCCTCGACATCGCGGCCTCCGAGGATCTCTCCGTCGAGTTCCAGTGGAAGACAGAGACGCCCGAGTGGATCGAGGGCACGAAGATCGCCCAGGACGATCCCCACATGATCGTGGGCACGTCCGACGGCGGCGCCCACCTCGACCGCGACGACGGCGCCGAGGCCCACTCCTGGTTCCTGCAGCACTGGGTGCGCGAGTGGGGCGGCTTCACGCTCGAGGAGGGCGTGCGCCAGATCACCGCCATCCCCGCTGCCCTGTGCGGGTTCACCGACCGCGGCGTACTGCTGGTGGGCAACGCGGCCGACATCATGATCTTCGACCCCGACACCGTCGGCCCCGACCAGAAGGTGCTGGCCCACGACTTCCCCAACGGGGCGGCGCGCTGGACGTCGAAGCCGCGCGGCGTGCACGCCACCATCGTGAACGGCGTGCCGATCGTGATCGACGGCGAGCTGCAGGCCGACGCCGGTCTGCCCGGCCAGGTCCTCAGCCCCCAGACCGTCTCGGGAGCGTCCCAGTGAGGGGCCTGGTGTGGACCGGCGAGCTCGAGGTGCGTGACGACGTGGAGGTGCGCGGCCCGCGGCCGCACGAGGTCGTGGTGCGCGTGGTCAACGCCGGACTCTGCCACTCCGACGTCTCCGTGCTCGACGGCACGATCCCGTTCCCCACACCGGTCGTGCTCGGGCACGAGGGCGCCGGTGTGGTGGAGGAGATCGGATCAGCAGTGCGCAAGGTGCAGGTCGGCGACCACGTGGTGCTCACCACGCTCGGCAGCTGTGGCCTGTGCGACGCCTGCGACCGCGGCCAGCCCACGCACTGCCGCGACACGATGGGCAAGCTCAACCGGCCGTTCACCGTCGGCGGGGAGAAGGCGTTCCAGTTCGCCAACGCCGGCGTGTTCACCGAGCGCACCGTGGTGGCAGAGAGCCAGGCCGTTGTCATCTCCAAGGACGTGCCCCTGGCCACGGCGTGCCTGATCGGCTGCGCGGTCGTCACCGGGGCGGGTGCGGTGCTCAACCGGGCCAAGGTGCAACCGGGCGAGACGGTCGTCGTGATCGGCGCGGGAGGCATCGGCCAATCGGTGATCCAGGCGGCGCGCATCGCCGCGGCGGGCCGCATCGTCGTCGTCGACGCCAACCCCGCCAAGGAGGCCGTCGCCCGTCAGTTCGGCGCCACTGACTTCCTCGATGGGTCGACACTCACCGGCGCCGGCGAGCTCGTCGCCGCCGTGAAGGACGTCGGGCTCCCCAACGGCGCCGACCACGTGTTCGAGTGCGTCGGCCATCCCGCGCTGATCCGCAACGCCATCGACCTGCTCGACTGGGGCGGCCAGTGCATCCTGCTCGGCGTGCCCAAGATGGGCACGGAGGCCAGCTTCGTGGTGGCAAGCATGTACAACGACAAGACGATCATGGGGTGTCGGTACGGCAGCACCCGCCCGCACCACGACATCCCGCTCTACGTCGGCTTCTACCTCGACGGCCGTCTCCTGCTGGACGAGATGGTCAGCCAGGTCTACGACCTCGCCGACGTGCAACAGGCCCTCGACGACCTGCACCACGGCAAGCTCAACCGCGGCGTCCTGTCCATCTAGCCCGGGGCGAGGCAATAGGTCCCGTTCCGAGCCTCTCGAGGCAATAGGTTCCACATGCGGGACCTATTGCCTCGAGTCGCGGAAAGCGGGACCTATTGCCTCGGGTTCGGCGCCAGCGCTCGCAGCGCAGCCTGGTCGAGCCGGAAGGGCTTGCCGGGAGACAACGGTTGGATGCAGACATGGTCGGCGCCGGCGTCGTGGTGCTCCCGGATGCGCTCGCGGATCGCGTCTGCGGATCCCCAGGCCACCACCGCGTCAAGGAAGCGGGGCGAGTCGCCGTCGATCTCCTCGTCGGTGTAGCCCAACCGGAGCCAGCTGTTCCGGTAGTTGGGCAGCCCGCGGTAGACGGACAGCGCGCCGACGGCTGTTGCCCGCGCCACCTCGGCGTCCTCGGTGAGCACGACCTTCTGCTCCACGCAGAGGAGCTTGTCGGGCCCGAGGATCGAGCGAGCGGTCGCGGTGTGCTCCGGGGTCGTCCAGTAGGGGTGGGCGCCGTCGGCGTGCGTGGCGGCCAGCTCGAGCATCTTCGGTCCGAGCGCCGCGAGCAGGCGCGGTGCGGGCGTGTCGGGTGCTGGTGCCATGTACGGCGATGCCGTCATCGCCTCGAGGTAGGTGCGCATCGTGGAGAGCGGCTTGTCGTAGGGGAGGCCACGCACCCCCGAGACCATCGGTGCGTGGCTCACCCCGAGCCCGAGCACGAAGCGGCCCGCGGTCTGCTCGGCGAGGGTGTTGGCCGCCTGCGCCATCGCACCCGGGTGGCGGTGGTGGATGCTGGCGATGCCGGTGGCAAAGATCAGCGTGTCGGTGCTGTCGGCTAGGTGGGCGATGTGGGCAAACGGATCACGGCCCAGCGTCTCGGGCAGCCACACTGCCCCGTAGCCGAGCCCTTCGATGAGCGCCACGGTGGCCTCGGCGTCGGCCACCGATGCGCCATCCGTGTGGGTCCACACCCCGAGTCGGCCCAGCCGCTCGCTCCAAGTCGTCATGGCAACACCTTGTCAGATCGCGGAACGAGAACGTGTTCTAGTGCGGTGGTACCGTCGCCGCGATGTCCCTGCCGGCCGAGCTGCGCGCCCTCGCCGCCGAGGTGTCCAACTGGGGACGCTGGGGCGCCGACGACGAGCTGGGCACGCTGAACCTCATCGACGACGCCGCCGTGCAGCGGGGACTCGCCGCCGCTCGCACCGGCGTCCGGCTCCCGCTCGCCATGCGCCTCGACGCCAACGGCCCCCAGATGGGCACCATCCCGGGTCGCATCAACCCGATGCACTCGATGGTGGCCATCAACACGGCCTACACCGGCGACATCGGCGACTTCTGCTGCAGCGACGACATCCTCATCCTCGGCCTGCAGGCCTGCACGCACTGGGACGCCCTCGCCCACGTGAGCTACGACGGCCTGCTCTACAACGGTCATGCGGCGGCCACGGTCACGGCCGAGCGGGGGGCCACCCGCTGCGGGATCCACCGGGTCACCAGCATCGTGAGCCGGGCCGTGCTGCTCGACGTGGCCAGGGCCCTCGGTTCGGAGCGCCTGGCGCCGCAGCACCCGATCTCCGAGGCCGATCTCGAGGCCGCGGTGGAGCTGGCGGGCGTGCGCCCGGAGCCTGGCGACATCGTGCTCGTGCGCACCGGGCACATGGCGCTGTTCAAGGCCAAGGACCGGCAGGGCTACACCCTCGGCGGCCAGCCCGGGCTCACGGTGGGCACCGTGCCGTGGATGCGACGCCACGACGTGGCCGCCGTGGCCACCGACACGCTGGCCATGGAGGTGTTCCCCTGCGAGGACCCGGCCGTGCTGTTCCCGGTGCACCTGCTCCACCTGCGAGACATGGGCCTCACTCAGGGGCAGAACTTCGACCTCGAGGCGCTCGCCGCGCACTGCGCGACCGACGGCGTCTACGAGATGCTCCTCGTCGCCAACCCCGAGCCCGTCACCGGTGGCGTGGGTTCGCCCACCAGCCCCGTCGCCATCAAGTAGGCACACCCGATGGTCACCGCCGCGCCGCCCGCCTCCTTCAACTTCGCCGACGTGTGGGAGATGGTGGCCGACGCCGTGGGCGACCGCGAGGCACTCGTGTGCGGCGCGCACCGCCGCACCTACGCACAGCTCGAGGATCGGGCCAACCGCCTCGCCAACCACCTGCTCGAGCTCGGCGTCGGGCCCGACCAGCACGTGGCGCTCTACCTCGAGAACTGTCCGGAGTACCTCGAGGCAATGCTGGCCTGCTTCAAGATCCGGGCCGTGCCCGTCAACGTCAACTACCGGTACGTGGCCGACGAGCTGCGCTACCTGCTCGACAACAGCGACGCCGTGGGCGTGCTCCACAGCCCGCGCCACGCGGGCGTGGTGGCCGACGTCCTCCCGGACCTGCTCGAGGTGGCGTGGACCCTCACCACCGGCCCCGACTACGACGCCGCGCTGGCGGCCGCGTCGCCCGACCGCCCGGTGCGGGGCGATCGCGGCGACGACGACCACTACGTGATCTACACGGGTGGCACCACCGGCCTGCCCAAGGGCGTCGTGTGGCGCCAGGTCGACGCGTTCTACGCATGCTTGGGCGGCGGCGATCCAATGCGCCTGTTCGGCGAGGTGACCACCCCGGCGGAGCTGCCCGAGCGGATCGGCGACGGCGGACCCACCTACTTCACGCTGGCGCCGCTGATGCACGTGGCCGCCCAGTGGACGGCGTTCATGTGGTTCTTCATCGGCGCCAAGGTGGTGCTCATGGACGGCTCGCTCGACGCCGAGCGCGTCTGGTCGACCGTCGAGACGGAGGGCGTGAACCTGATCACCGTCATCGGCGACGCGGTGGCCAAGCCGCTGCTCGATGCGTGGGACGCCGCCGGGCCGGGTCGATGGGACGCGTCGTCGGTGTACGCCATCTCCAACGGCGGCGCGCCGCTCTCCGCCGGCGGCAAGGCGCGGATCCTCGATCGCTTCCCGAACGTGATGGTGGCCGACGGCTTCGGCTCGTCGGAGGCCGGCATCCAGGG
>JBKJSO010000369.1:0-3157 GCA_046595835.1 Acidimicrobiales bacterium
GGTCGAGCTCACGATCCGCAAGATCCCCTTCGTGCTCTACGGCGGGCTCCGCTTCCTCGAAGCGGCCCACGTGAAGGACCTCGTGTGCTCGCTCCGGCTCGTCGAGAACCCCGCCGATGACCTGGCGTGGTTCCGGGTCCTGCAGCTCCTCGACGCCGTCGGCCCCGCACTGGCCCGCCGGATCACCGCGGCGCGGCGCTCGTCCGACGATCTCCGCGCCGCCGCCGTGCTCGCCGGCCTCGAGGGCGACGCGCTCAGCGGTGTGGTCGCGCTCGACGAGGCGCTCCACGCGGCACGGGCGGCCGAGCTCCGCGAACGGCCTGGCGCCCAGATCGCCCTCGTGCGGACCTGGCTCGACGGACGGGTGCAGCGCCGCCATCGCAACGCCGTCGCCCGCCGAGCCGACCTCGACCGCCTCGAGGCTGCCGCGGGCGCGGCCCCGAACCTCGAGCGGTTCCTCACCGACCTCACCCTCGACCCACCGTCGTCCACCGGAGAGCTGGCCGGTCCGCCCCACCTCGACGACGACTTCGTCACGCTGTCCACCATCCACTCGGCCAAGGGCGCCGAGTGGGACGTCGTGCACCTGCTCCACCTGGCCGACGGCTGTCTGCCCTCCGACCTCGCCACGGGCCGCCCGGAGGAGATCGAGGAGGAGCGCCGGCTGCTCCACGTGGCCATGACGCGCGCTCGCGACGACCTCTGGCTGCACGTGCCGCTGCGCTACCACCACCACCGTCAGAACAGCCGCGGGCGCGATGCGCACGGCTACGCCCAGCGATCGAGGTTCCTCTCCCCCGCGGTCGCCGCGCTGTGCGACGAGGTCGTGGCCGCGTCGCCGTCCCCCCGCGATGCTGATGCGGCCCTGCCGCTCGCCCCCGCCGCCGCCGAGGTCGACGACTTCCTCACCCGCCTCCTCGCGTGAGCGCCCCCGCTACCGCGGGCGGAACGCCTCCTCGATCGCATCGAGTCGGCGCGCCTCAGCCAAGCCCTGCTCGCGCCGCTTGCGAAGCTCGTCGGGCGTGCGGGCGAGCAGAGCCAACCCTTCGCGCAGGAGGCGATCGGGGTCGACCGGCTTGGTGAGGTACTCGTCGGCCCCGAGCTCCCAGCACCACACCATGTCGCGCGAGTCGGTCTTGGCGGTGAGGACCAGGATGCGCGTGCCACCGGCCAAGCGCTGCTCCTGACGCGCCCGCAGCACGGCGACACCGTCGACCTCCGGCATCATCAGGTCGAGGATCATGAGGGCGGGTGGCGAGGTGCGCAGCGCCTCGATGGCCTCACGTCCGTCGGCCGCCTCCGCCACATCGAAGCCGTCGTCATGGAACACGAAGGCCAGCAACGTCCGGATGCTGGCGTCGTCGTCCACGATGAGGACCTCGTTCGAGGTCTGCTGCTCCGGCCACTCGTCGTCGATGTCCCACCCCGGCATGGCCGCATTGTCCCATGTGCGGCCCGACCGCCGCGGACCACCCGCCCGGAACGGGCCGGTCGACCATCTCGCTCGACCACCGCCCCGTTGCGTACCGTGGCCTCCTCTGTGAGCGACCGCACGCCCCCCCGCGACACCCGCAAGCTCCACGTTCCCGCCCCGGGCACGGGGCCATCAGCGCCGCCGGCGCGTCCGGGCACCCCCGGATCCGCACGGCCCCGCACTCCCGCTGCGACGACCGGTGGGGCCACCGGCCCGGCGGCTGCGGCCCGACCGTCGTCGGCTCCGCGCCCGCGCGCCACCGGCCCCGGCTCCGCGTCGGCGTCCTCAACCAAGCCCACCGCCCCTCGGGCCGCCTCCACCCTCACCCCCAAGCCAGCACCCGCCCCCACGGGACGCGGCAAAGGGCGCCTCCTGCCTCGCCGTCCGAAGCTGCGCCGGATCATGCTCCTCACGTCGATGGTCCTGCCCGTCGCCCTCCTGCTCGCCGCCCTCGGTGGCTGGCTGTACGTGCGTCACGCCTACGACAAGGTCGAGAAGATCCCGCTGGGTGACGTGCTCTCACCGGCCGCCGCGGGCACCAACTACCTCATCGTCGGGTCTGACACCCGTGACCCGCAGGCGCTCATCGATGCGGGTCTCAACCCCGGGGCCTTCGAGGACGGCGGCGGCCAGCGCTCCGACACCATGCTCCTGCTTCGCTTCGTCGGCGGCCAGGCCAAGATGCTGTCGATCCCGCGCGACCTCTACGTGCCCATCGCCGAGACCGGCGGTTCGGCGAAGATCAACTCGGCCTATGGCGGCGGCGGACCACGACGGCTGATCCTCACGATCGAGCAATCGCTCCAGGTACCCGTCCAGCACTACATGGAGGTCGACTTCGTCAGCTTCGCCGGCCTCGTCGACTCGCTCGGCGGGATCACCATCGACTTCCCCAACCCGGCCTCCGACGCCAACACGGGGCTGGACGTCACCACCCCTGGCCCCAACCACCTCGACGGTCCCCAGGCGCTCGCCTTCGTCCGCTCGCGGCACTACGTGGAGGTGGTCGACGGGCACAAGCGGGAGGACCCCACCGCCGACCTCGGCCGCGTCCAGCGCCAGCAGCAGTTCCTCAAGGCCGTGTTCGGCAAGCTCGGTGGGTCCCGCAACCCGTTGACGCTGGCACGGGCCGGGGCCAGCGCCAGCGGTGGCCTCCGCGTGGACGATCAGCTCGGGCTGACCGACGCACTGCGCCTCGGCTGGCGCCTGCGATCGCTTGACCCCAGCACCGTGGTGCTCCCGACGCGTCTCGGCTCGAACAGGGCCGGCTCGGTGCTGTTCAAGATCGACCCCGACGCCGAGGCGGCGCTCGCGCAGTTCCGCTGACCGACGCCCGGGGGCACCCCGCTCAGGCCGGGTAGGCGACGACGTCGACCGCCTTCACGCTCGCCCACAGCGTCGTCCCCGGGCGCAGCTCCATCTCACTGACTGCCGCCGCAGTCACCTCTGCCACCAGCGGGATCTCGCCGGCGAGGCGCACGCGGCAGCGCTCGGCGTAGCCCTCCACCTCGGCCACGGTGGCCGGCCATACGTTGCGGGCGCTCCCCTCGGGGTGCTCCCGGTGCAACGTCACCGACGCGGGCCGCACAGCTACCAGCACCTCGGGCGTGTCAGGGGGCTCGGCGCAGATCAGCACCCCGCCCCCGCTGATCTGCAGCCTCACGACCTCGGCCGTGGCGGGCA
>JBKJSO010000049.1:0-2681 GCA_046595835.1 Acidimicrobiales bacterium
CGCCACCGAGAGACGGGCCAACACGAGTGGGAGCAGCGGGTCGCCCTCGTCCAAGGTGGCCGCCGCCTCCTCCAGGAGATCGATCTGGTGCCGGTCGACGAGGTGCACCTCGAACGCGCCCAGGCCCACCCCGAAGCCGAGCGCGGCCCGGGCCAGGAGGTCGCCCCGGCCGAGCCGACGGGCCGCTCCTGCGGCCTCGTCGAACGCCGCGCGCACATCGGGTGAGCCCTGGCGCAGCCGGGCCGCGCCGATGCCGAGCCATGCCTCGGCGCGCACATCGTCTCCCGCAGACCCCGCGGGGGCGAGGGCCAGCGCCCGCTCGAAGCTCGCCGTCGCCTCCGTCCACGCCAGCCGGAGCAGCGCCGCGCGTCCCGCGGCCACGAGGAGGTCGCCGGGCAGGCGATCGTCCGGAGCGAAGCGGCCTCGCGCGCCGTGGTGCGCGAGCGTGGCCGCGGAGGCGTCGTCCAGCACGGTCACAGCCAGGGCGTGCAGCTCCCCCCGCTGGTCGACGCCCAGGAGGTCGTATCGGGCGGCCTGCACCAGGGCGTGCACGAACCGCCAGCGTCCGGGCTCGCCGGTCGCCGGAGCCACGAGGCGCGCCATGCTGGCCTCATCGAGGCCGTCGCCCACGGGGCCACCGACGAGCGCCTCCAGGTGGCGTTCGTCGAACTCCGTACCGAGCACCGCCGCAGCGCCGAGCACCCGGTCGCACCTCGACGACACCCTGGCCAGGCGCCGCTCGAGGATGTCTCGCACGCCGCTCGGCAGCACGCCACCGCCCGCGTCGAGCAGTCGGGCCACCTGGGTGATGAAGAGGGGGTTGCCCGATGTCTGGCGCTCGACCAGCGCCACCTCGTCGAGCCCGGGCGACCGACCTAGGGCCTCCTCGAGGACAGCGCTCACGGCGTCGCGGTCGAGGCCGCCGAGCCAGAGCCGCTCGGCGTTGCCTCCGACCGACGCGAGGGGGTTGGTGCGGTGAAGCTCGTCGTCGCGATAGGTACCGATGACCAGCACGCCCATCGTGGCGATGTGGGCCGCGACTGCCACCAGGAGCTGGAGGGATGAGTCGTCGGCCCAGTGCAGGTCCTCGAGCAGGACCACCTGGGGCCGGTCGCGAGCGGCCCCCGTCAGCGCGTCGATGACGTCGCCGAAGCGTCGTTGGATGGCCCGCCGGGCACTGGCGGCATCGATGGCGTCCTCGTCGCTCGCCTGCAGGAGGTCAGCGGCGGCGGCGCACGCATCGTGGCCAGGCCGGCGCAGGGCGTCGATCCACGGGGTGAACGGCGGGAGCCCCTCGCCGTCCCAGCACGCCCCGTTGCGGATCTGCGCCCCGAGCGCCGAGGCCCGCTCGAGGAGGGCCAGGGCGAGGGTGGTCTTGCCGATGCCCGCCTCCCCGGCGAGGAGGAGGAGCCTCCCCCGCCCGGCCAGCGCCGCCTGCAGCGAGCGCTCGCCTGCCTGGAACAGGACCCCACGACCTACCAGCACCCGCGCACGCTACCGCCGACCGGCGGCTCCGATTCAGCCGAGTTCGTTGTGGGTGTTGAACCGGTGCATGGCGGCATCGATGCCGTCGCTCAGGATGAGCTCCACGGCGTCAGCGGCCTCGGCCACCACCACGTCGAGCTCAGCGCGGTCACGCTTGCCGGGGCGCTTGAGCACATGATCGACGCCCTCGGTGCGCCCAGGCGGCTTGCCGATCCCGATGCGGACACGGGCGAAGTCGTCGGTGTGGAGGTGGGCCTTGACGGACTTGAGGCCGTTGTTCCCGGCCAACCCCCCGCCGAGCTTCACCTTGAGACGGCCCACGGGCAGATCCAGCTCGTCGTGGACGATGACCAGGCGGTGCGGATCGTCGATGCCGTGGCGGCGCACCAACGGCGCGACCGCTTCCCCCGAGAGGTTCATGTACGTCATCGGAATGGCGAGGGCGAGGCGGTGTCCGCCCACCACCACCTCGTCGACGATGGCCCGCTCCTTGGCCTTGCGCAGCTTGGCCCCGTGCCGAGCCGCGAGGAGCTGAACCACCTCCGCGCCCACGTTGTGGCGGGTGCCCTCGTACTCCGGTCCCGGGTTGCCGAGGCCCACCACGAGCAGATCGGCCGGGGTGCCGCGGCGCTCCGCGCCACCCCGCCGACCCAACATCAGCCCTCGCTGTCGCCTTCGGTAGCGCCGCCCTCGGCAGCGGCCTCGGCGCCGTCTTCGCCCTCGGCCTCAGCGCCCGCTTCGGCCTCGGCGCCCTCCTCGGGCTCACCGGCAGCCTCGGCCTCAGCCGCTTCGAACTCGGAGTCGGACACGCCGTGCGAGGCAGTGACGACGGCCTCCTCGGGATCAACCGAGGTGGTGACGCCGGCCGGGAGCACGATGTCGCTCACTCGCAGGGCGCTGCCGATCTCGAGGCCCGAGATGTCGACGGTGAGCTCTGAGGGGATATCGGCCGGCTTGGCGGTGATGAGCAGCGCCGTGAGGACTTGGTCGACCACGCCACCGCCGCGACCAACCGACTCGGCCTCGCCGTGCAGGTGGATCGACACCTCGACGTCGACGGTCTTGTCGAGGTCGACGCGGATGAAGTCGACGTGAAGGACATCCAGCGCCACAAGGTGCGCCGAGACGTCCTCCACGTCGACTTCATCCGCGTCGACCTCGACAAGACCGTCGACGTCGAGGTGTCGATCCACCTG
>JBKJSO010000083.1:0-5268 GCA_046595835.1 Acidimicrobiales bacterium
GGGCAGCCGGGGAGGTGACTCGTAGGCGCGGACGGGACGGGTTCGGTCGACGGGGACGTACTCAGGCGCGGCCACGATCCGAACCTAGCGGTCGACGTGGACGAGACCCCAGATGAGCGCGTCGATGAGCGCCTGCCACGAGGCCTCGATGATGTTGGTGGACACGCCGATCGTGGTCCACGCCTGCTCGCCGTCGGTGGAGTCGATGAGCACGCGCACGACGGCGTCGGTGTCGGCGGCGGTGTCGAGGATGCGCACGCGGTAGTCAGTGAGGTGGATGTCGGCCAGGTGCGGGTAGGCGCTGACGAGCACGCCCCGCAGCGCCTGGTCGAGCGCGTTCACGGGGCCGTTGCCCTCGCCGACGGCGATGAGGCGCTCGTCGCCCACCCACACCTTCACCGTGGCCTCGGTGTCGATGGTGGGCGCGCCGGACGCTGCGGTGACCGTGGGGGCGCGGTGGTAGGTGGTGACCCGGTACCCCTCCACGCGGAAGTAGTCCTGCTGCCAGCCGGCCGCGCCGCGCATGAGCAGCTCGAGGCTGGCGTCGGCTGCTTCGAACACGAACCCCTGCGACTCCAGCACCTTGAGGTGGTCGGACAGCTTCCCGGCCGCCCGATCGTCGAGGTCGACCCCGAGCTCCTTGGCCTTCATCGACATGCCGGCCCGGCCGCCGAGATCCGACACCAGCACCCGGGTGCCGTTGCCCACCTGCTCGGGTTCGATGTGCTCGTAGGTGGCGCCCCCGGCCTTGCCCAGCGCCGAGGTGTGGAGGCCGCCCTTGTGAGCGAAGGCCGACTGGCCGACGTACGGGTCGGCCGCGTGCGGCGGCAGGTTCACGAGCTCGGCCACGTGGCGGCTCACGGCCGTGAGGCGCTCGAGGCGGCCCTCGGGCAAGCAGCGCACGCCGAGCTTGAGCTCGAGGTTGGGGATGCAGGTCATCAGGTTGGCGTTGCCGGTGCGCTCGCCGTAGCCGTTGATCGTGCCCTGGAGCTGGGTGGCCCCCCCGAGCACCGCCGCGAGCGAGTTGGCCACCGCACAGCCGGTGTCGTTCTGGGTGTGGATGCCGAGCGGCTGGTCGCCGCCGAGGTAAGCGGACACCTCGGTGGTGATCCGCTGCACCTCATGGGGCAGCGAGCCGCCGTTGGTGTCGCAGAGCACCACGCAGTCGGCCCCGTTGGTGGCGGCCGCCTCGAGCACCCGCAGCGTGAACTCTGGATCCACCTTGTAGCCGTCGAAGAAGTGCTCGGCGTCGAAGAACACCCGCAGCCCCGCGGCCTTCAGGAACCGCACC
The DNA here is from genome assembly GCA_046595835.1 of Acidimicrobiales bacterium. Taxonomy (GTDB): domain Bacteria; phylum Actinomycetota; class Acidimicrobiia; order Acidimicrobiales; family VFJN01; genus VFJN01. Next base: position 1,292 of record JBKJSO010000083.1, read on the forward strand.
GACTCCCCCACCATCGCCACGCCCTCATCGAGCGTGGTGCCGAGTGCCTCGGTGACGTGGAACGCGGAGCTCTTGCCCACGATGCACACCGTGGAGGTGCCGGCGGCCACGAGGGCCTGGAGCGTGGGATCCACGTCGACCTTGCCCGCGGGCCGCCGCGTGGAGCCGAAGGCCACGAGGGTGGCCGTGTGCAGGTCGAGCTCGGTGATGGCGCGCCGGAAGAACTCCTCGTCCTTGGGGTTGGCCTGGGGGTAGCCCCCCTCGATCCAGGCGACCCCGAGCCAGTCGAGCTGCTCGGCCACCTTGAGCTTGTCCTCGACGGTGAGCGAGATCCCCTCGAACTGCGCCCCATCGCGCAACGTGGTGTCAAAGATCTCGATCGACGCGGGCAGCACTGGGTCAGCCATCAACCAGTTCCACCCAGTCCTTGTAGCGGTCGACCTGGCCACGCACGATCTTGGCGTACTCGTGGCCCACGGCCAGGGTGACCTCACCGGGACAAGGGATCTCGCGGTCGTCGATGGACTGCACGGCGGACACCTCGGCGGCGGTGCCGACCACGAACATCTCGTCGGCCACGTAGAGGTCGCTGCGGGTGAGGTCGCCGAACACGACCTCGATGCCGAGGTCCATGTCCTTCACCATCTCGATCACCGTGTCCTGGGTGATGCCCTCGAGCGCCCCCGCCGACAGCGGTGGTGTGATGAGGCGGTTGCCTCGCAGCACGAAGATGTTCTCCCCAGTGCACTCCGACACGAGGCCCTGGGCGTTGAGCATGAGCGCCTCGTCGTAGCCAGCCTTGAGCGCCTCCACCTTGGCGAGCGACGAGTTCACGTAGTTGCCAGTGGTCTTGGCGGCCGGCGGCATCGTGTTGTGGTCGTGCCGGGTCCAGCTGCTGATCTTCATCCGCACGCCCTTGGTGAGCGCGTCGTCGCCGAGGTAGGCGCCCCACGGCCAGCAGGCGATCGACACGTCGACCGAGCACGGCAGCGTGTTGAGCCCCATCTCGCCGTAGCCGTAGTACGCGATCGGCCGGATGTAGCAACCCGGCAGCCCGGAGGCGGCCACCGTGTCCTTGGTGGCCTGCACGAGCTGGTCGGCCGTGTAGGGGATCTCCATGCCGAGGATCTGGGCCGAGCGGAACAGCCGATCGATGTGGTCGGTGAGGCGGAAGATGCCGGGGCCTTGGGCGGTCTCGTAGGCACGGATGCCCTCGAACACGCCCATGCCGTAGTGGAGGCTGTGGGTGAGGATGTGGATGCGAGCGTCGTCCCAGGCGACGAGCTCACCGTTCATCCAGATCTTCTCGGTGGGGGTGATGGGCATTCGGATCGTCCTTTACAGGCGGGCGGCGACCGTGTCGCCGATGTCGGAGGTGGAGCCGGTGAGGATGGCGGTGTCGGCACAGGCCTTGCGGACCCGAGCCGCCGCATCGTCCTCACCGAGGTGGTCGAGCATGAGGGCGGCGGACAGGATCGCCGCTACCGGGTTGGCCTTGGCCTGACCGGCGATGTCGGGGGCGGAGCCGTGCACGGGCTCGAACATCGATGGGCCCGTGCGGGCCGGGTTGAGGTTGCCCGAGCTGGCGAAGCCGATGCCGCCGGATACGGCACCACCGAGGTCGGTGAGGATGTCGCCGAAGAGGTTGTCGGTGACCACGACGTCGTACTGCTGGGGTGACTGCACGAAGTAGATGCAGGCGGCGTCGACGTGGTTGTAGGCGGTGGTGACGTCGGGGTGCTCGGCGGCCACCTCGTTGAACGTGCGCTGCCACAGGTCGCCAGCGAAGGTGAGCACGTTGGTCTTGTGCACGAGCGTGAGGTGCTTGCGCTCTCGCGATGCGGCGAGGTCGAAGGCGTAGCGCACGCACCGCTCCACGCCCATGCGGGTGTTGACCGAGCCCTGGGTGGCCACCTCGTGGGGGGTGCCCTTGCGTAGCGCCCCGCCTTCGCCGGCGTAGGGGCCCTCGGTGTTCTCGCGGATCACCACCATGTCGATGTCGCGCTCGGGGAACAGGAACGGCCGCTGGTTGATGTAGAGGTCGAGCTCGAAGCGCATCTTGAGGAGCAGGCCGCGCTCGATCACGCCCGGCGGCACGCCGGGGGTGCCCACCGCGCCGAGCAGCAGCGCATCGAGGCCGCGCCACTCCTCGAGCACATCGTCGGGGAGGATCGTGCCGTCACGCAGGTAGCGGGCGCCGCCGAGGTCGTAGTCGACCGTGTCGAGCTCCACGCCTGCGGCGCGTACCACCTTGAGCGCCTCAGCAATCACCTCGGGACCGATCCCGTCGCCTCCGATGACACCGACCTTGTGACCCACGACAGCTCCTTGCTCTAGAACGGAAAAACCGTCCACCGAAGTGGACGGTCGAAGGCAGCGCACGCTGGACGGCGTGCGCTACACGATGATGACTACGGCCTGAACGGTGTTCGACATCCCGGGAAGTGTCGCCCTGCCGCTGGCCGCGAGTCAAGGCACTACCGTTCGACGGCACGGTTCTGACCAGGGGGAACGCATGCGCACACCGCTCACCATCGGGGGACACCTCGACCGGGCCGCCCTCGTCTACGGCGACCGCATCGGCATCGTCGACGAGCCCGACGCGCCCGGTGGCGGCCTGGGCGAGGTCACCTACCGGCGCATGCGGGAGCTCGCCCGAGGCCAGGCCGCCACGATCGACCGGCTCGGCGTGGGGCGGGGCGAGCGGGTGGCGATCCTCTCGCAGAACGCCGGCCGGCTCCTCACGTCGTTCTTCGGGGTGAGCGGCTTCGGGCGGGTGCTGGTGCCGATCAACTTCCGCCTCTCCCCCACAGAGATCGAGTACATCCTCGGGCACTCCGGGGCGACGATGCTGCTCGTCGATCCCGAGCTGGCCGAGTCGGTGGCCCACATCGAGGTGAAGCACCGGGTGGTGCTCGGCACCGCCACCGACGCGGAGCTCTTCGGCGACGGCACCGCTGAGCCCGAGCCCTGGCTCGACCAGGACGAGGACGCCACCGCCACCATCAACTACACGAGCGGCACCACCGCGCGCCCCAAGGGCGTGGAGATGTCGCATCGGAACCTCTGGACCAACGCCGCGATCTTCGGGTGGCACACCGGCGTGAGTGACCGCGACACGTACCTCCACACGCTTCCGATGTTCCACTGCAACGGGTGGGGCATGCCCTACGCGCTCACGGCGATGGGGGTGCCGCAGGTGATCCTCCGCAAGGTCGATGGGGCGGAGATCCTCCGCCGCATCGACGACCACGGCGTCACCCTGCTCTGCGGCGCACCGGCCGTGGTGTCGATGGTCCTCGAGGCGGCTGCCACCTGGGGCGGTCCGATCCCCGGCCAGGGCCGCACACGCATCGTCGTCGCCGGGGCGCCGCCGCCCACGCGGACGATCGAGCGCATCGAGAGCGAGCTGGGCTGGGAGATGATCCAGATCTACGGCCTCACCGAGACGGCCCCGCTCCTCACCATCAACCGAACCCGCTCGGAGTGGGACGCCCTCTCGCCCACCGACCGCGCCGCCAAGCTCTCCCGCGCCGGCGTGCCTGCGGTGGGCATCGACCTCACCATCAGCGACCAGGGCGAGGTGCTGGCCCGGGGCAACCACGTCCTGAAGAGCTACTGGGACCAGCCCGAGGCCACCGACGACGCGCTCGAGGGCGGCTGGTTCCACACCGGCGACGGTGGCGACCTCGATGACGGTGGCTACCTCACGATCAGCGACCGCAAGAAGGACGTCATCATCTCCGGTGGAGAGAACGTCAGCTCCATCGAGGTGGAGGACGCGCTGTTCTCCCATCCCGCGGTCGCCGAGGTGGCCGTGATCGGCGTGCCTCACGAGAAGTGGGGCGAGACCGTCAAGGCGCTCGTCGTCGTGGCCGAAGGCGCCAGCGTCACCGAGGACGAGCTGCGGGCATGGTGCAAGGAGCGCCTCGCTGGCTACAAGTGCCCCACGTCGGTCGACTTCCACGACGAGCTGG
>JBKJSO010000376.1:0-5923 GCA_046595835.1 Acidimicrobiales bacterium
TCAGATCGAGTCCCGGGCTACGTCGCTCGCCAAGGATCAGTCCAGCCTGGCGGCTCTCAACATCCGTGGGCTCCTCGACCTCGACTCCGGCTACGCCCTGGCCATGGGCACCGTCGCGATCGCCATCTTCGTCTTCGGGCTGCTGCTCCAGCGGCGGCGCGAGTACGTGACCCTCCGAGCCCAAGGACTGCAGCCCCGCGCCATCCGTGCCCTCATCTCCGCGGAAGCCGCGACGGTGGCCGTGGGCGGCTGCGCAAGCGGCGTGACCGTAGGTCTGGTGATGGGCGCGTACTTCATCAAGGTTCTTCGCCCGCTCTTCGTGCTCGCACCGCCCTACCAGGTCCCGGTGGGAGCGACCCTCGCGGTCGTGGGGTCGGTCCTTGCGGCGACTGCAGTCACCTCCGTAGCGGCCTCATCCCTTGTGAACCGCCTCAGCGCGACCGAGCTGTTGCGCGACGAGTGATCGGCGGGGCGACTCCGCCGCCCGACGGTCCGGATCTGGTCGCGACGCCGTCGACTTGTCGCGGGCAAGGTGTGGCACAGGAGAATGGTCGGACGCGTTGCGGCGTGACTGCGCCGACGGACCACCCCGAGGAGCACCCGTGCAGATCTCACCGCGCTACGGCACCCAGCCCGTCATCCGCCTCGAAGGGCCGCCAGCGGAGATCGGTGCGCCCCTCGTGCGGCAGCGGCGCCGGCTCGCATCGACGCTGTCGACGCTCACCCCGGCGCAGTGGGCGAGCGCGAGCCGGTGTGAGGGATGGCGGGTGCAAGATGTCGTCGCGCACCTCACCGGCACCGATCAGTTCTGGCTCTTGTCGATCACCTCCGGCCTGAGTGGCGCGCCGACGCGCTTCCTCGAGACCTTCGACCCGAAGGCCACCCCGGCGGCGATGGTTGATCGTGTGCGCGACGAGTCGCCCGCCGAAACCCTTGCTGCTCACGTGGTGGCAAGTGAGGCGCTGTGCGCCGCCATCGAGGCGCTCGACGATGCCGGTTGGCGGATGCTGGCCGAGTCGCCCGCTGGGCATGTGACGATGGACGCGCTCGCCCACCACGCCCTATGGGACGCCTGGGTGCACGAGCGCGATGTGCTCACACCGCTCGGCATCGCCCAGGACGAGGAGCCCGACGAGATCGTGGCGTGCCTCCGCTACGCGGCCGCGCTCGGACCGGCCCTGTCGCTGCAGCACCCCACCGGGAAGTCGGGGGCGGTCGTGATCGACGTGAGCCGGCCAGAGGCGCGCGTGGTGGTACAGGTCGACGACGACGTCGTGGTCACCGACGGACCGACCCCGGACGGCGCCCTCGTGCTGACCGGCGATGCCGTGGAGGTGCTCGAGGCGCTCAGCGTGCGAGCGCCGTGGCGCCAAGCGGTCAGCGCCGATCAGGCCTGGCTCGTCGCCGGGCTGGCCGAGGTGTTCGAGGAGAGCACGAGAACCTGACTGCGTCAGCGCGGCGACGAGCCAGGCTGCGACGCTCCCGATCAGAGCTGACGGCCGGTGAAGGCCACGAGCTCCTCGATGGGTGACGCGCCAGCCGGGGGCTGGGTGGCGGCGGCGAAGGTGTCTCCGTCACGCAGATCGGCGGTGATGGCCTGGCGGGCGAAGGCATCGACGTCGGCCACAACCGCGGCGGGCGGGTCGTAGGCCTGACCGGTGGCGGTGGCGATGTCCCACCCGTGCACGAGGCCGTCCATGGCCACGAAGCGGGCGAAGGTCTCACCGGGAACTTCGCCGAACGGCGCCACGATGGTGCGCTCAAGGGCGCCCGGTGACCGCACGGCCAACTGAAGCTCGGCCAGGGCGAGGGGGAAGGCGGCCACGAGGTCGGCGCCCTCGGGCGGTGCCACGGGCTCCTGCCCCCGGAACGCGGCGGCGAACATCGTCGCGCCACCGACCATGTGCTCCAGAACGTCACGCACGGCGAACTTGGAGCACGACGTGGGCGTGGCGAGCTGCGCATCGTCGAGCTGGGCGACGAGGCGGTTGAGCAGGGGCAGGATCTCGTCGAGCTGGTTGCGGGGGTCCATAGGGGCTCCTTGGGTTGGCGGTGCGAGTCGGTGGGATCCCAGCTCGGCCGCTTCTCTGTCGCGGCCGTGCTGGATGAGCCGTGTCAGCTCGTCATCCCAAGCGGGCTCCGGGTCGGAGCGGTTCACCATGGGCTCAGTGTGGGCCATCGACAGCCGGAGCGCATCGGCTGCCTGCACCATGCCATTGCGGACGGATGGTGCGAATGGCCCATCGAGCCGAACCGCAGATGGGGTGAGCGCCCGATGCGACGCTGCGGCCGCCTGGCGGACGATGCGACCGATCGAAGGTGATGCGATCACCCAAGCCCCACCAACCACAGAAGGACAACCACATGCGCACCTCCACGACCACGATGCCCATCGAGATGCAGGTCGGCGGCATCGAGACCCGCGCCTCCGAGTGCGACGGCGTGCTGGCCCGTCACATCCAGCTGCCGGCCGGCGTCGACTTCACACCCCTGTTCAAGGGCCTGCCCGGTGACCTGTGCCAGTGCCCGCACTGGGGGTACGTGCTCGCCGGGTCGATCCGGCTGCGCTACGCCGACGGCACCGAGGAGGTCAGCTCCGCCGGTGACGTCTACTACTGGCGAGGTGGCCACACCGGCTGGACCGACGAGGGCGTGACCTTCCTCGAGTTCAGCCCGACGGCCGAGATCCAGCCCGTGCTCGAGCACCTCGCGGCCCAGATGGCCGCCACCGCGTGAGCACCCAACGCTGAAGTCGTGCCAGCCTGGTCCCGTGGATCAGCTCAGCGAGGCACGCGAGGCTCTGGATCGACAGGACTGGCAGTCGTGCTTCGACGCGGTGGCCGGTGTCGGCGGGCAGCAGGGCGAGCCGATCCCGGAAGCGGAGCGGCTCGTCCTGCTCGCCGACGCTGCCTGGTGGCTCGGTCGGCTCGATGAGTGCATCGAGGCGCGCGAGCAGGCCTATCGGCTCTACGACGAGCTCGGCGACGATCGCCGGGCCGGCCAGTGCGCGATCTGGCTCTACGAGCACCACTGCTTCCGGGCCAGCCCGTCGATCGCCGGTGGCTGGCTCCGACGAGCCCGCCGATCGCTCGACGCCGAGGAGGGGTGCGTCGAGTTCGGTGCCCTGCTCCTACGGGAGGCCGAGGTGGCCCATGGCCGAGGGCAGCTGCCGGAGGCGGCCGCGATGGCCGAGCAAGGCATCGAGCTGGGTCGACGCCTGCGGTGCGCGGATCTCGAAGCGGAGGCACTGCAGGCCCTCGGCCGGGTGCGGATCGACGAGGGCCTGCCCACAGAGGGACTGAGCCTGCTCGACGAAGCGATGCTCTTCGCGCTCGACGGCCGCCTGTCGCCGTACTCGACGGGCAAGGTGTACTGCAGCCTCATCAGCGCGTGTGAGGAGCTGAGCGACCACGGGCGGGCCGCCGAGTGGACCGCGGCCACGGCTCGCTGGGCGGAGCGCCACCCGTTCGCAGTGTTCCCGGGACTGTGCCGCGTCCACCATGCCTCCGTGCTGCAGTGGCGGGGGCGGTGGGCGGAGGCGGAGCGGGAGGCCGCCCGCGCCTGCGAAGAGCTGACGACGATCAACCTCCCCAACGCCGCGGCGGCGTGGGCGGAGATCGGCGACATCCGACGCCGGCTGGGTGACCTCGATGGGTCCGCGGCGGCGTTTGTCAGCGCCGATCTGCTCTGTGCCCAGCCGCGGGCGGGGTTGGCTTTGCTGCGGCTGGCCGAGGGTGAGGTTGAGGTCGCCACCTCGATCATCTGCGCGGTGCTCGAAGGCGCCGGTTGGAACCGGCTGGCGCGCGCCAGGGTTCTGCCGGCTCGTTCACAGGTCGCGATCGCGGCCGGCGATCTCAGCGCGGCTGCCTCAGCGGTGGACGAGCTCGAGTCCACGGCGGTCGCGTTCGACAGCGTGGGGCTCCAGGCCGCGGCAGCCCTCGCTCGGGGGCGGCTCCGGCTCGCGCAAGGCGATGGCGACGCGTGCGTCACATTGCGCGACGCGGTCGCGCGCTGGGTCGAGCTCGATGTCCCCTTCGAGGTGGCCACCGCCCGTACGCTGCTCGGTCAGGCGTGTCGCGTCACGGGCGACGAGGCCGGCGCCGCGGCGGCGTTCGATGCTGCTCGGGTGCTCTTCGAGCAGCTCGGCGTTCCCGCTGAGGCGCGCTGGCCGAGCGGTGCGCAGGCCGATGCACCCCTTCCGGCCGGGCTCACCGAGCGCGAGGCCGAGGTGCTCCGGCTCGTCTCCGCGGGTCACACCAACAAGGAGATCGCCACCGCCTTGTTCCTGAGCGACAAGACCGTCGCCCGACACCTCTCCAACATCTTCGCCAAGGTCGGCGTGTCGACCCGGGCCGCCGCCACCGCATTTGCCTTCCACCACGACCTGATCCGTCGGCCCGGCTGAGGCTCCCGCCCGAGCACCGCGCGTTGGCGGGTCAGCCGGCGGCACGGGTGGGGAGCGTCACAACGAAGCGGGCCCCTCCCGTCGGACCTGCGTCGACGGTCACCCCGCCGCCGTGGCGTCGCGCGATGTCGCGCACGATCGACAGGCCGAGGCCGGTGCCGCCGTCCGCAGCGGCCCGGGCGTCGTCGGCACGGGCGAAGCGGTCGAACACGCGATCTCGATCCTCCTCCGGCACGCCCGGTCCGTCGTCGGCGACGACGATCTGCGCGGATCCCTCGCCATCGCGCACCTCAACGGTCACCGTGGCCGACGCGTGGTGCACGGCGTTGTCCACGAGGTTGCTCACGAGCCGCGCCAGAGCCCGGGCGTCGCCCGACACCTGGGCGGGCCCGATCCCGGTCGTGTCAACCTGCACCCGCCCCGATGTGCGCGCTTGGCGTGCCACTCGGAGCACCACATCGTCGAGGTCCACGAGCTCCGGGGTGAGGACCCCCTCCGCGGTCGCGTCGCTGCGGGCGAGCAGCAGCAGATCGTCGACGAGGTGCTGCAGGCCGATCACCTCGTCGAGCGCGCTGCGGTGGGTGGCGGAGAGGTCGGCTCGATCGGGGTGGGCGAGATCGACCTCGAGCTCCGTGCGCATGCGCGCGAGCGGGCTGCGCAGCTCGTGGGAGGCGTCGGCGGCGAAACGCTGCTGCTGCTCGGCTGATCGCTCGATCCGATCGAGCATGTCGTTCATCGTCAGTGCGAGACGCCCCACCTCGTCGTCGACGCCAGGAACGCTGAGGCGCCGGTGCAGCTCGGCGCCACCGATGGCGCTCACCTCGCGCCGGATGGCTTCGACCGGTCGCAGCGTCCGCCCTACGAACCACCAGATGAGGCCAGCCAGCGCGGCCAGCAGCAACGGGACGGCGCCCGCCATCACCCGGGCGAGGGCTCTGACGCTGTCGCGGACGTCATCGAGGTTGGCGGCGACGTGCACGACGGCGACCCTGCCGTCAGGGCCCGTCACCGTCCGGGTCAGGACCCTGAAGTGACCGGGTTCGCTGGGGAGGTCGTCGATCTCGCGGACGACGCGCGTGATCCCGTCTGGGGGTGGGGCGATGATGGGGCGGCTCGTTGCCTTGGCGAGGCGGCTGCTGGCCGCCACCACCCGGCCGTTCACGACGACCTGCGCCACGGTGTCGTCGTCGCCGAGGCGCTCGAGGGCGCCAGGCCGTCCGGTCGTCACGATGGGGTCGGCAACGGTGGCGGTCTCGTTGGCCAGGCCCTCGTCGAATGATCGGACGAGCAGGCGATGCTGGGTGTGGACGATGGCGAACCCGGCCACCACCAGCACGAGGAGGACGGCTGCGGTCGCAAGGGCGGTGATCCGCGAGCGAATGCTCATGGAACCAGCCGATAGCCCGACCCGCGGACGGTCTCGATCGAGTGACGACCGAAGGGCTCATCGACCTTTCGGCGCAGGCGCCCCACGTAGACCTCCACGATGTTCGGGTCGCCGTCGAAGTCGTAGTCCCA
>JBKJSO010000071.1:0-2807 GCA_046595835.1 Acidimicrobiales bacterium
TCGACGAGGGCCGCGGCTGTCGCTTCGGGATCCTCCCAGTACTCCGACAGCACAGTGGGGGAGCGCAGCCACACCTCGCCCACTTCGCCAGCGGGCACCGGGCCGCCGGCGTCGTCCCGGATCGTCATCTCGATGCCGCCGCGCGGCATACCCACGGTGTGCAGCGCCTCCTCGTCGTCGGCGTCGAACGCCGTGCCCGTGCCGCAGCCGCCCGACTCGGTCGACGAGTACCGGATCGAGTAGCCGGGAGCGAGACGCAGGCGCGCCTCGCGCACGAGCGCCGGTGGCGACGCCGCAGCGCCCACGATGAGCGCTTGGAGGCAGGTGAGGTCGTAGGCATCGAGGTCCTCGCGCAGCAGGAGAGCCACCTGGGGGGCGACGGCGCCGAGGGTGGTGATGCGCTGCTCGGCCACACAAGCCAAGGTGTCGGCGGCGGCCCAGCGAGGCAGCACGTGAGTGGTGGTGCCGGTGCGCAGGTACCACGGCAGCTTGGTCATGAAGCCGACGTGGGCGAACTGGGTGCTGGCCAGCATCGGCGTCGGCGGAGCCACAGGGTCGCCCCACGCATCCGCCGCGTCGATCCGGGTGACAGCGGCCAGCTGACGCTCGCGGAACAGGGCGCCCTTGGGCTGGCCCGTCGTACCCGAGGTGAACACGAGGGCCACGGGTCGGTCGGGGTCGTCGGGGAGCGGAGCCATGGCGCCCGGCCGTCGCAGCGCCTGCACCTCCTCAGCGCTGGTGAGGACGAGCGCGCCGCCGGCCATCGTGGCGATGACGGCCTGCTCAGGTGGCGCCAGGCGGGGGTTCACGCCGGCGGCGATGGCACCCACCTTGGCAGCCGCCGCGTAGGCGATCACGTAGGTGCTGTCCGACGGCAGGCGCAGGAGCACGACGTCGCCCGGGCCGATCCCCGCATGGAGGAGGCCCGTCGCCACCTCGTCGGAGCGCTGGTCGAGCTCGGCGTAGGACACGCGGGTGCCGTCGGGATCGACGAACGCGACGCGCGGCCCGAAGCGCTGGGCCGACATGCGAACCGTGGCGGCCAGGGTCATGACGCCGTCACCGCGCGGCGGGTCCGAGGCGTTGACCGACGGCCACGGGGCCGACGGTCCGGTGGAGGGCCGCCGCACCGCAGATCGAGGTGGGGGAGCTCGGGTCCATCGGGGGCGACGCTATTCGGCGTCGCCGGAGGCGCGGAACCGGTGGCCGCGTGCATCGGCACAGATGCCAGGATCGCGGACGTGCCCGAGCTCCGATGGTCGCCACCATCCCGTGCTGATGACGCTGACTGGTGCTCGTTGCTGGCCGCCATCGAGGCGGTCGACGGTCGGGGGGAGACCTACGAGGTGGCCGACCTCGACGACGAGTGGGCCTCGGTGTGGGCGCGCCCCGACACCGACGCCACGTTCGGCTGGGAGGGCACCGAGCTGGTGGCGTTCGCCTGGCTCAAGGCCATGCCCGGCCAGCGCGAGGCGCACCGGGTGTCGTGCTGGGGTGGCGTACGACCGAGCCACCGTCGCAGCGGGATCGGCGCCCAGGTGTTCGGCTGGATGCTCGAGCGGGCCACGGCCATCGGCGGCCGCTTCGACCCGGCGCTGCCGGTGTCGATCCAGGTCGACGCCACCGAGCACCAGGGCGATGTGGTGGCGCTCGCGCAGCGCTTCGGCTTCGAGCCCGTGCGCCACTTCCTCGAGGTCGCTCGACCGGTCGCCGTGCCCGTAGCGGAGCTTCCGCCGGTCGCAGGGCTGGAGCTCCTGCCGTGGAGCGCCGACCGCGACGAGCGCACCCGCCTCGCACACGTCGAGGCCTTCGCCGACCACTGGGGGAGCGAGCCGCGCACCCGCGACGAGTGGGTGCAGTGGCACACCGGCCATCGCAGCTTCCGGCCCGACCTGTCGGTGCTGGCCATCGATCCAGCGTCGGGGGAGGTGGCGTCGCTCGTGCTCTGTGCCGCCTACCCCCAGGATTGGGACGTCGCACCGGTGGAGGCGTGGATCAACACGGTCGGCACGCGACGGGCCTGGCGCGGCAAGGGGGTGGCCCGGTGGCTGCTGGCCGATGTGCTGCGCCGGATCGCGGCGGCCGAGGCGGGCTTCGAGCGCGCCATCCTCGGCGTCGACCAGGAGAACCCCACGGGTGCGCTGCGCCTCTACCGCGACCTCGGCTTCACGCAGGACGTGCGGCGCGTGGCGCTGCTGGCGCGGGGGCCGCACGCCTGCACCGACCCATCCTGAGGGCTCATCGACGGAGCGTCGGCCCAGCGTCGGAGCAGGCGGATCAGGGTGGCGAGGTCCACGACCACCACGAGGGCTCGTAGGGCCCTCGGGCGATCGATCGCGCTCCTGGCGCGAGAACCCGCCCGGGAACGGGAACTGGTGACCGGGTGGTAGCACCCGGGCGCGCTGATGGGCTAGCACCCTGTCTCGCGCCGGCGGGCAGCCGTAGGTTCGAGTGCATGGGGGCCGGCTCGTGAACGCCATGACCACCTGGGTCCGACTCGACCTGCGCCGGCGTGTGCGATCGCTGGCGGTCCTGGCCCTACTCGTCGCGCTCGCCACCGCCACCGTGATGACCGCGGTTGCTGGCGCTCGCCGAGGGAGCACAGCGATGGAGCGGCTGCTCGATCGGACGCAGCCGGCGACGATCGCGGTGCTCCCGAACGACCCCGAGTTCGACTGGGGACCCGTCGCCGAGCTGCCCGGGGTCGAGGCGCTGGCGCGCTTCCCCGTCTCCGCGTTCGGTGTCGACGACCTGCCGCCCTACGAGGCCACGGACTTCACCTACCAGGACAACGACATCATGAGCAC
>JBKJSO010000091.1:0-6818 GCA_046595835.1 Acidimicrobiales bacterium
ACCCGCTACGAGGTGCTGACCACCTACACGGAGCCGGTCGAGGTCACACAGCTCGCCTGCACGCTCGAGACCGGCCGCACCCACCAGATCCGCGTGCACCTGCGCTCGATCGGCCACACGGTGGTGGGCGACCTCCGCTACAAGGGGGCGCGCCAGTCGCTACCGATGCGACGCCCGTTCCTCCACGCAGAGGTGCTCGAGCTCGACCACCCCGTGAGCGGTGAGCCCCTGCGGTTTGAGTCGCCCCTGCCCGACGACCTGACCGAAGTGCTCGATCGGCTGTCCTAGGCACCGAACCGGCCTGACGGCTGGATCAGAGCTCTGGATCAGGGCGCTGGATCAGGGCGCCGGCTCAGGTTCAGGTTCTGGCCAGTCGCGCTGGCCCCGCGACATCGCCGCGATGTCGGCCAGCGTGAAGCTGTCGAGCTGGGCGCGGATGCGGCTGCTGAAGCCCGCCCAGACGGCGAGGAGCACGCACTGCCCCTCGTGGTCGCACGCGCCATCCTTGTGTGGCTCACCGAAGTCGCCCACCACGATGGGCCCGTCGACGGCCGAGACGATCTCCCCGAGCGTGATCTGCGCGGGCTCCCGGGCGAGGATGTAGCCACCTCCCACCCCACGCTTCGACCGCACGATCCCGGCGCCCTTGAGGGCCAGCAGGATCTGCTCGAGATAGGGCTGGGGGAGAGCGGTCCGCTCCGCGATGTCCCGCACCGAGGTGGGTCCCGACTCGTCGGCATGCAGCGCGAGGGAGAGCAGGGCACGGCTGGCGTAGTCGCCGCGGGTCGAGACCTTCACCTGGGGAACTGTAGGGCCGATACGGTCTACGGAGCCTCACCATGTCTGACCATCCCGTCCTCCCCTCCTACGACGGGGCGTGCATCACCAACGTGGTGCCCGCCCTGCTCCACCCGGCCGATGTCGTGCCGTCGTGGCTGCCCGCCGTCGCGGCGGGGGCCGAGCGCGTGGTGCTGCTCGTGATCGACGGGCTGGGCTGGAACCAGCTGGCTACCCGTCGGGCGTCCACCGCGGCCCTGAGCGGCCTCGACGGTGGCCCGATCACCACGGTGGCGCCCTCCACCACCGCCACCGCGCTGACGTCGATCAGCACGGGGCTGCCACCCGGCGAGCACGGTGTCATGGGCTACCGCATCGCGGTCCATGGCGAGGTCCTCAACGTGCTGCGGTGGAACACCTCCGCCGGTGACGCTCGTCAGACCATCCCCCCGAACAAGATCCAGATCCACCCCGCGTTCGGTGGCCAGCGGCCGCCGGTGGTGACCCGAGCCGAGTTCGAGCGCTCGGGCTTCACGCTGGCGCACCTCGACGAGACCCGCTTCACCGGCTACCGAACACTGGGCACGCTCACGGCCGAGGTGGTGCGCCTGGCTCGCTCGGGGGAGCCGTTCGTCTACGCGTACTACGAGGGGCTCGACAAGGTGTCCCACGAGTACGGCCTCGGCGCGCAGTACGACGAGGAGCTGCGCTGGATCGACCACCTCGTGGCCACGCTGCTCGAACGGCTCCCGAGCGGCACCGTGCTCGTGGTGACGGCCGACCACGGCCAGGTGGTGGTGCCGCCCGAGCACATCCTCGAGCTCCCGGGCGACGTGCACACCCACGTCGCGGCCCAGTCCGGCGAGGGTCGGTTCCGGTGGTTGCACGCTCGCAGCGGGCGCTCAGGCGCGCTCCTGGAGGCCGCCCAGGGGGCACTCGGACACGCCGCGTGGGTTCGCAGCCGCAGCGAGGCCATCGCCGAGGGCTGGTACGGCCCCGTCGTCACCGACGCCGCCGCCGGTCGCCTCGGCGATGTGCTCCTGGCCGCCAAGGGCACCTACGCGTTCAACGATCCCAACGACACTGGTCCCTACCTGCTCGTGGGACGGCACGGCTCGCTCACCGACGACGAGATGCTCGTGCCACTCCTCGCCGGGGTCGCGCGCTAGCTCTTCGGCGGTAGGTTGACCGCCATGTCTGAGCCCTCCCGCGAGACCCCTGCCGAGGAGCCCGTTCTCGTTCCTTCCGTCGTGCAGGCCGACGACCAGCCCACCGAGCAGGTCGAGTCGCCCGGCAAGGTGATGCGCATCGGCTCGATGATCAAGCAGCTCCTCGAAGAGGTCCGTCAGTCCGACCTCGACGAGCCGAGCCGCGAGCGCCTGCGCGAGATCTACGAGACGTCGATCGACGAGCTGTCCTCTGCGCTCTCGACCGATCTCCAGGACGAGCTCAGGCGCTTGGCCCACCCCTTCGACTCGCCGGCGGTCCCCTCCGAGGCCGAGCTGCGCATCGTCAAGGCGCAGCTCGTCGGCTGGCTCGAGGGGCTGTTCCACGGGATCCAGGCCACCCTCTTCGCCCAGCAGATGGCGGCCCGTCAGCAGCTCGAGCAGATGCAGGGCCGCGAGCTCCCGCAGGGTGAGCCACGGGGGATGACCGTGCCCGGTGCCGCTCCGGGTGAGTCCAACGAGACCCGCCCCGGCACCTACCTGTGATCGCGAGCCGCTGATCGCTACGGCCCGATGAGCAGCGAGCCCTCGATCTCGTAGCGGCGCCCCGAGTCGAGCCGCACCTCGAAGCTGTCCCGGGCCGTGCCACCGGCGTCGATCTTGCCGATGTCGATCGGGATGGGGACGTCGCCGAGCTGCAGCTGCACGGAGCCACGCCAGCCGAACCTGCTGTTGTTCGTGATGACGAGCGTGACGTCGGCGCGGTTCTTCACCCGGCTGCCCATCACGAGATCGAGCGTGAGCCCGCCGCACACCTCATGCGACGACACCTCGCCGGACGGCCCCCGTTCGATCACGGTCGACGAGGAGATCGTGGGGGGTCCGTTCTCGGGCACGTCGACGCTGAATGGCGTGGCGCTGCGATCGCGGCAGGTCAGGATGTGGGTGAGCCCTCGCAGCGACGAGGTGCCGATCGGGATGAGCAGGACCGCGAGGAGCCCGATGAGGGCGACCTGGGCCCGGAGTGCCGACGGCATGCAGGCATCGTAAACCCCGTTGACCCCGCGGCGGTGGTTACGCTTCCGCCGATGGCCATGACCCTCTCCGACCGGTTGTCCCGCCTCGGCTACGCGAAGGCCCGGCGACTGCTCGTCCTCACCGGCATGGCCGTCCTGGCCGTGGTCGTGGTGGTCATGTACGCGCGGCGGGTCGACGGCATCGAGGTGGCCGCCACGCTGCTGTTCGTGCCGATCTTCCTCGCCTTCGTGTTCCGCGGCGTGGCGGGGGGCATCATCGCCGCGCTGGCCGCGATCGCCGTCTACACCGCCCTGCGCTATCCCGCGATCGATGCCGTCGGCGTCGGTGAGTTCACCGGGCTGATCGTCTCGAGAGCGGCGGCTTACCTCATCTTCGGCGCCGTAGGCGGATGGTCCACGCAGGTGCTCGAGGGATCGCTCATCAAGCTCGAGCTCTACGACGAGGTCGACGACGAGACCGGGCTGTTCAACGCGCGTCACCTCCTGCACCAGCTCGATCTGGAGACGGCGCGGGCCAAGCGCTACCAGACGCTGTTCTCGCTCGTGCTGCTCGACCTGCCCGCGGCACCATTCGCCGCCCTCAAGGCGCGCGACCGACGATCGGTGCTGCGTGACCTCGGCCGCCTGCTCGGTGAGGGCGTGCGCACCGTCGACCACGTCGTGCACGTGCGCGACGCCGATCGCCACCGCTTCGCCATCGTCCTGCCCGAGACGGCTCAGGAGGGTGCGGAGGTGTTCCGCGGGCGCTTCGACGAGCGGGTGCGCGGCTACCTGCGTGATCGCAGCGTCGCCATCGACGTGGACCAGCTGCCGGCTCGTGCCCTCACCTGCCCTGGCGACGACGATGCCCTCGAGGTGGTGCGGGCCGACTTCACCCGCCTCGACGGCGCCCAGCACCGCTGATCCGAACAGACAGCCCGACCTCCGCCCAGGCTGCGGTGCTACCGTCGAATCACACCGGTGTAGTTCATCCACAGCCTGTGGATGAAGCCCTGTGGACGGCCTGTGGACAGGCCGGTTCGACGTCGGGACGATGACCGTGGCAGGCCAAGGGAGGGGCGCTCGGAGTGGCTGACAGCTTCACGCATCTCCATGTGCACACCGAGTACTCGATGCTCGACGGCGCGGCGCGGATCGCCGACGTGGTGGGCTCGGCGGTGGCCGATGGGCAGCCTGCCATCGGGATCACCGACCACGGCAACATGTACGGGATCCTGGACTTCTACAAGGAGTGCCAGAACCAGGGCGTGAAGCCGATCCTCGGCTCGGAGCTCTACATGGCCTACGAGCATCGCTCCGAGCGTCCCGCCCGCCGCGGCCGGCTCGACGACGGCGGCGGCGATGCCGGCGGCGGCACCAAGCTCTACTACCACCTCACCGCGCTGGCCGAGACCGACGCCGGCTATCGCAACCTCATCCAGCTCTCGAGCCGCGCCTTCCTCGAGGGTTACTACTACAAACCCCGATGTGACTGGGAGCTGCTCGACGAGCACAGCGAGGGCCTCATCGTCACCTCAGGCTGCCTCGGCGGGCACGTGCTGCAGCACCTGCTCAACGACGACTTCGACGGTGCCGTGAAGTCGGCCGGGCGCCTGCAGGACATCTTCGGGCGCGACAGCTTCTTCATCGAGCTGCAGGACCACGGCATCCCGGAGCAGCACCGCACCAACCCGCAGCTGCTCGAGATCGCCGAGCACCTGCAGGCGCCGCTGCTCGCCACGAACGACAGCCACTACGTGGAGCGCAGCGACGCCGTGGCCCATGACGCGCTGCTCTGTGTGCAGACCGGCTCCCAGATGAGCGATCCCGATCGCTTCAAGTTCCACGGCGACGAGCACTACCTCAAGACAGCGCACGAGATGCGCTACCTCTTCGACGAGCTCCCCGAGGCCTGCGACAACACGCTCTGGATCGCCGAGCGGGCCGACGTCACCATCGAGTTCGGCAAGCCTCAGCTGCCTGACTTCCCCCTTCCGGATGGCTTTCTCACCGACGCCGACTACCTCCGTCACCTCACCATGGAGGGCGCCCAGAAGCGGTGGGGCGCACAGATCCCTGAGCAGATCGTCGAGCGCCTCGCCTACGAGCTGCAGGTCATCGAGTCGATGGGGTTCTCGTCGTACTTCCTCATCGTGTGGGACCTCATCAAGCACGCGCGTGACGGCAACATCCGCGTGGGGCCGGGTCGCGGCTCGGCCGCCGGCTGCGCGGTCGCCTACGCGCTGTGGATCACTGACCTCGACCCGATCAAGTACGACCTCCTCTTCGAGCGCTTCCTCAACCCCAGCCGCGTGTCGATGCCCGACATCGACATGGACTTCGACTCCCGCTACCGCGACGAGATGATCCGCTATGCCGCCGAGCGCTACGGGCGAGATCACGTCGCCCAGATCGTGACGTTCTCGACGATCAAGGCCCGGGCCGCGGTGCGCGACGCAGCACGCGTGCTCGGCTACCCGTACATCGTGGGCGACAAGGTGGCCAAGGCCATGCCGCCGCTCGTGATGGGCCGCGACACGCCGCTCTACGCGTGCCTCGAGCCCCACCCGAAGTTCGAGGACGGCTACAAGATGGCCGCCGACCTGCGCAAGATGCGCGACGATGATCCTGACGCCGCCAGGGTGATCGAGGTGGCCAAGGGCCTCGAGGGCCTCCGGCGGCAGGACGGCATCCACGCGGCGGCCGTGGTGATCACCAAGGAGCCCCTCACCACCTATCTCCCGATCCAGCGCAAGCCGGTGGGCGGGGAGGACATCGCAGACGCGCCGATCGTCACCCAGTACGAGATGCACGGCGTCGAGGAGCTGGGCCTCCTGAAGATGGACTTCCTCGGCTTGCGCAACCTCGACGTCATCAGCGATGCCCTCTTGATCATCAAGCAGACCCGCGGCATCGACCTCGACATCGACGCCATCCCGCTCGACGACGTCCGCACGCTGGCCCTGCTCTGCCGTGGCGACTCCATCGGCGTGTTCCAGCTTGAGGGGGCGCCGATGCGGGCGCTCATGCGCTCGCTGGCGCCGTCGAGCTTCGAGGACGTCGCCGCGCTCGTCGCCCTCTACCGGCCGGGGCCGATGGCCGCCAACATGCACAACGACTACGCCGACCGCAAGAACGGCCGCAAGCCGGTGGAGTACTTCCACCCCGACGCCGAGGCGCTGCTGGCCGACACCTACGGCCTGATGATCTACCAAGAGTCGGTCATGCGGGTGGCACAGAAGTTCGCGGGCTACTCGCTGGCTCAAGCCGACAACCTGCGCAAGGCCTGCGGCAAGAAGTCGCGCGAGGTGATGGCCAAGGAGCGCGAGGCCTTCATGGGCGGCGTGGAGGCCACCGGGTACGAGGAGTCGCTCGGCACCGGGCTCTTCAAGATCATCGAGCAGTTCGCCGACTACGCCTTCAACAAGTCGCACTCCTTCGGCTACGGCTACATCGCCTACCAGACGGCCTACCTCAAGGCCCATCACCCTGCTGAGTACCTCTCGGCGCTGCTCACCAGCGTCAAGGCCAACCTCGACAAGGCGGCGATCTACCTCGCCGAGTGCCGCACCATGGGCATCCCGGTGCGGGTGCCCGACGTCAACCGCTCCGAGTCTGACTTCACCCCGCTCATCGAGACGGGCGACGACGGCACCGAGCGGGCCTCGATCGTCTTCGGGCTCTCGGCCGTGCGCAATGTGGGGGAGGGCCTCGTCGGCGTGCTGCTCGGCGAGCGCGAGGCCAACGGCCCCTTTGTCGACTTCTACGACTTCTGCGAGCGCGTCGACTTCCAGGTGCTCAACAAGAAGACGCTCGAATCGCTCATCAAGGCGGGCGGCTTCGACAGCCTCGGCCACCC
>JBKJSO010000204.1:0-7570 GCA_046595835.1 Acidimicrobiales bacterium
TTGGTCCAGGATCCGAATTCCTGGACCTAAGAAATGCCCTCTGACCTGGGCTTTCTTGGTGGAGACGATGGGACTCGAACCCACGACCCCCTGCTTGCAAAGCAGGTGCTCTAGCCAGCTGAGCTACGCCCCCGGGACTGGTCCGGAACCCGGTAGGAAACCCCGGGAAGGGACGCCGACCAGGCTGGTTGATGGTAGCGGGACGCCGTGTGGGGGCTCACACCGGGCTCACGGTGTGCCCTAGGACGGGCCGCCGTACTTGGCGGCATGGGACGCGCAATGGACTCCCAGCGGCGATCCTCCATCAGCGGTGAACGGTCCTCCAATGTCCATCCACCAGACGCCCGGGCGAGGCGACCGAGGAGGGGTGCCAGCACCACAGCCACAGGCGAGCTGCCACCATTCCCGCGCCGTTCCCGCTCACCTACCCTGACCTCGATGGCTGGCATCTGGTTGGTCGGCCGTGCCCAGCTTCGAGACCGATGGCCATCGACCGTCGCTCTCGCACTGCTCATCGGCCTGGGGGCCGGCACCGTCATCGCCACGGTTGCCGGTGTTCGCCGCAACGATCGGGCCCTTCCGGAGTTCGTCGAGTTCTCACGCGAGACGGCCGATGTCGCGGTGTTCGGCGCGCCTCCTGATCCCGATGCTCCCGAGGCGTTCAACCGTTACGACCAGGCGGGTACGGTCACCGACCTGCAGCAGCTCCCGGCCGTTCGTTCTACGGTCAGGGCCACTGCGCTGATCGTGCAGGGGCAGGGCGAGCATGGCGGCGGGACGCGACGGCGCCTGCTGCTGTTCGCGGCGCTCGATCCCGGCAAGCGAGCGGCTGTGGGTCGCTGGAAGGTGGTCGAGGGGCGCGACCTCGACGAGCTTGAGCCTGACGAGGTGGTCGTGGGCGAGGCCTTCGCCGCCCGTGAGGGTCTCCGACCCGGATCCACCTACCGGGTCGCCGCGTTCACGCTCGACCAGTTCGGCCCGGCTGGCGAGGGCGCGCAGATCGCTCCCGACGGCGACCCGGTCGACCTGCGGGTGGTGGGGATCGTGCGCACCCCCCTCGGTCTCGTACCCGGGCCGAGGGGCCAGGACAGCGCCTACACGAACCAGGACGAGCTCTACGTAGCGGCCGGCTACTGGCGCTCCCACGGGCCCGACATCGCGCGGTACGGCATCGGGGTCGCAGTGACCCTCGCGCCCGACGTCACGGTCGAGCAGCTGGAGAGCCAGATGCGCGAGGAGTTCGGTCCGGACGCACTGGAGACCCGCTTCCAGATCGAGCGAGGGTCGCTCGCGGGTGCCGAAGGGAGGCTCGAAGGTGTGCGCCGCGCCATCAGCATCCAAAGCCGGTCGCTGCTTGGCTTCGCGCTGGTGGCTGCACTGGCGACGTTCATGCTCATGTACCAGACGCTCGGCCGCCAGCTCGCCTCCGAAGCCAGAGCCGTACCGGTGCTGATGGCCATCGGCATGTCTCGCCGCGCCGCTGTGTTGGCGATGCTCCTGCGCCTCGGACCGGCGGCGGTGCTGGCGGGCATCGTGGCGGCCATCACGGAAGTAGTCGCATCACCGCTCACGCCGATCGGCATCGCCCGACGAGCCGAGCTGCACCCGGGGGTTGAGGTCGACCTACCCGTGATGCTGGCCGGCAGCGGCATCACGGTCTCGGCTGTCCTCGTCGCTGGCCTGCTCGGTAGCTGGCGCGCCGTCCGGTCCGTTCGACGACAGCAATCGACACCTGCTCCAACTCCCTGGACATCGGTCGTCGCCCGGCTGCCTGTGGCTGCGGCGACCGGCTTACGGCTCGCAACGCGTCGAGGAGGAGGCGTCGGCGCAGCGCCGGTCCGCACGGCCATGTCGGCGGTCGCTGCCGCTGCGGTGGTGATCAGCGCGCTCGCGGGCGTTACCACCAGCTTCGACCGGTTGATCTCCAGCCCCGAGCACTACGGCATCACCTGGCACGCTGCCGCAGGCAACTTCGCCTCCAGCGAGGCCGACCACGAGGGCGCGGCGCGCCTCGCCGCCAACCCCGACATCGAAGCCTTCGCCGGCGTGAACCATCACGAATACCTCATCGGTGAGGATGGGGCTACCGCCCTGGTGCTCGGGATGGATCTGTCGCAACGGCAGGGCCGCCTCGAGCCGGTCATCACACGGGGCAGATCTCCCAGGGGCGCAGACGAGGTCGCGGTGGGCGCGGTCACGATGCGCCGTCTCGGCATCGCCCTCGGCGACACGATCCGCGTCCGGGTCACTGGCGCGGGCAAGCCACTGCACGTCGTGGGCCAGGTCGTCCTGAACGACGCGTCGCTGGGATTCTTGCAGCCGGGGAAGGGCGTCCTCGTCGACGCAGCAGCCGCGGCCGCCCTCGACCCCAACCAGGCCGACGATCCCGCCAGCCAGGCCTTCGTCATCAGGTTCACCCGCGGAGTCAACCGCGGCGCCGCCATCGCACGCCTTAGGGGTGACTTCCCACAGACGGTCGTGTCGCCGTTCCCGGCCAGCGACATCAACAACCTGCAGCGAATCTCGACGCTGCCCGCCGCACTGGCGGTGCTCGTCGCCTTGCTCGGAGCCGGTGCGATCGCGCACGCCATCGCTGTTACGGTGCACAGGCGGCGTCGCGACCTCGCGGTGCTGCGATGTCTCGGCTTCCGCACTCGGGACATCAGCGTCACCGTCGCGTGCCAGGCGTCGGCGATGGGCATCGCTGGACTCGTCGTGGGCATCCCGCTCGGCGCGGCGGTGGGACGCGTCATCTGGCGGTTGCTCGCCGATCAGGTTGGCGTCGCCGCGGCACCGGTCACCCCGCTTGTCCTGATCCTCTCGATCTGTGCGGCCGCGCTCGTGGCCGTCAACGTGGCCGCGGCGGTACCGGCGGTCGCAGCCCGACGGCTACGGGCCGCTGACATCCTGCGATCCCCCGGCTGACAGATCCTCTGCGTCGCCGCAACCTGATCAGTGACTTGGTGGTGCCACCCCCTGCGGCAGTGGGGGTCCCACCCTGTTGCTGGGAGCGATCACTGCGACAACATGACCGCATGGGAGCCCGATTGCTGGTCGCGCGCGCTGAATTGCGGCGCAGCGCGGTGACCCTCGTCGTCCTCGGCATGGTGGCCGCCGCAGTCGGGGCGACGGTCACCGGGGTGGCGACCGTCGCCCGGCGATCGGCAACCGCCTACGAACGTCTCGAGCAGGCCAGCAACGTGGACGACGCACGCGGACCCGTCGTGGCGGTGGGCGAACAGCGCACGGCGGCGCTCGTTGCGGATCTCAACGCCATCGACGGCGTGGCGGCAGCGCGGGTGGCGCCCCTCTTCATCAGCCGGTTCCGAGAGGGACCCGTCGTCTTCCCATCATTTGCCCTGCTTGAGGACGACCCGACGCTGCCGTTCCAGCCCGTCGTCGTTGCGGGCCGGACGCTGGATCCCCGCGTCCCCGACGAAGTTGTGATGGTGAACTCCCTTGCACAGCAGCTCGGCATCGGTGTGGGCGCCGTGCTCCCTCTCCGCCTGCTGCGCCAGGAGGAGTTCTTCGCCTTTGGCGCCGACCTCGCACCGCCAGTCGGCAAGGGACCGGAGGTCGATCTCACCGTCGTCGGTCTGATCCGGGTCGCCGGTCCAACCGACGCCGTGCCGCCGCTCTTCGCCGGTCCTGCCTTCCGCGACGCGCATCCCGATGCCGAGCCGTCCGGGGTGTTCGACTTCGTCCGTCTCGGTGATCCCCGCGAGCTGGCCGCCTTCGAGCGCTCAGCGCGGCAGCTCGGCGCACCCGTCGAGATCCCCGAGAGCGTCACATCGGTGGCGCTGACCTCGAGCGCGGTCCACCCGTCGGTCACCGCAGCCACACGGTTGGCGGTGGGGGCCCTCATCGCACTGGGGGGCGTCGTCGCACTGGCCGGACTGGCCCTGATCGCCCAGATCGCGAGACGTCGCGCCGGGGACAGCGCCTCCGCCACCCTGGTGCTCGAAGCGATCGGGTTCCGACGCCTCGACCTCGCCGTGGTGGCGCTCGTCCCGGCGCTCGGACTGGCGACGCTTGCCGCCGGGGGCGCTGTGCTGGGCGGCGTCGTCGGCGGTCACGTGGCCCCGATCGGCGTCGCGGCAACCTTCGACCCGGCCGTTGGCGCCCGCCTCAACGTCACGATGGTCCTGATCGGCGCGCTCGTGGCGAGCGTCGCTGTGCTCGCCAGCATGCTGGGCGCGCATCTCTTGGCCCGCCCGAGATCTCGGGCCCGGCCCCACAGCACGAGCGGGGTCGTCCAACGGCTGGCCCGCCTGGGCACCCGCCCCTCGGGCATCGTCGGGCTGCGCTACGTGTTCGAGCGGGGCGAGCGCGCCGACTCGACGCTCAGCGGGATCGTGAGCGGAGCCATCGGCGTCGCCGGGGTCGTCGGCGCGCTCGTCGTGGGGATCAACCTCCACCGCACCCTGGAGACACCACTGCGGTACGGCTGGCCGACCGAGCTCGTCATCGCCGACGCCAACGACGCCAAGGTCTCCCAGATCAGGCGTGACCCCCGCGTCGCGACGATCGTCTACCGCTCCTCGGCCGACGTCGAGCTCGACGGCAGGGCCGTCAACGCCGTGGCCATCGAGGAGCTGCGCGGATCCGTGCGGTGGTGGCTCAGCCGCGGCCGGCCAGCTCGAGACGACAGCGAGATCGTGCTGGGCGTGTCGATCGCCCGGTCCCTCGGCAAGCACGTGGGCGACGTGGTGGTCGTCGAGCCCTTGACAGGGCCGGAGCTCACGCTGAAGGTCGTTGGCGAGGGCGTCGTGCCCAGCTACGACGACGGCGCATTCGGACGCGCCGTCGCCGTCACGCCTCGGGTCCTCCAACTTGCCGCGACCGGAGACCGCTACGACCAGCTCGGCATCGAGCCCGCGGCGTCGGTACCTCCTGAGCAGCTCATGCAGGACCTCGGCGACCAGTTCGAGATGACTGGACCGTCGGTGCCACCGTCGGTGGCCAACCTCGACCAGATCCGCGCCTTCCCGATGACGCTGGGCATCGGTCTCGGGCTGCTGGCCGTCATCGCGACCGCCTACGCCGTGACCGGGATGGAGAGGAGCCGGCGTCACGACCTGGCGGTGCTGACGGCGCTGGGCTTCACCCGCCGGAACCGCCTTGGCGTCGTGATCACGTTCGCGACCGCACTTGCGCTCCTGCTCGCCGCGGCTGGTGGGATCGCTGGGTTGATCGCGGGGTCGGGCTTGTGGCGGACGTTGGCCGGGGACGCTGCGCTGGCGTCCACCACCGAGCTGCCCGCGGCGCTCGCCCTCGCCGTGCCGGCAACGGCGATGGCCGCGGTGGCCCTCAGCGTCGCGGCCGCCATCCGCACCTGGCGGGCGAGCACGGGGGCCGACCTGCGCGCCGAGTAGCGCACTCACAAGCAACCAATCCTTCAACGAGCCCACCCGCTCGGCCACGCCGACGCCCGGCCAGCTCAGCGGGTGAGCAGACCGACCAGTACACCCACCAGCACCACCGCGCCGAGGACCCGGCGGAAGGGGCTCTCACCGCGGGCGATCTCGTCGACCGCCCACCACACCAGGGCGGCTGTGCCCACCACCGACACCGCGGTGCCGACCGACCCGGCGGGGTGGAGCGCGATGCGCACCGCCGTGGCTGCGAGGAAGATCCACAGCGGGATGTTGGGCACCTGGGCGATCGCCAGCTTTCCGTTCGTGCGGCTCCGAAAGAGCCAGTCGAACCACGATCGATGCTGGTCGTCAGGGGGGTAGACGGTGCGCTCGTGTGTGGCCATGCCATCCCCTTCCCGGCTGGGCGGATCACCAACCCGCCCAGCCACCGACCCGCAGATACTGAGCTGATCAGCGGCCGGACCTACGATCGCCGACGCCATGATCCCCCACCGACCGATCGGCCGCCCCGAGTCGCCGCAGGTGTACCGCCTACGCCGAGCCATCGCCGCCACGGTCGTGGTGCTCGCGGTGTTCCTCGTGCTGCAGGTCACGGGACTGGCCGGCGGAGGCGACACGACCGCCGCGACCACGACGACCGCGTCGACGACCAGCACCACGCTGCCCGCTCCACCGGCCTGCGCCGACGGCGACGTCGTGACAGCGGACAACCCGACCACCGCCTGGTCGACCATCCTCGTCGACACCGAGCGCACCCTCCCGGCGAAGTACTCGCCGCCCGACCTCGAGAACATCTCCCAGGCCGGGTTCCCGTTCACCGCCGGGTTGGCGCTGCGGCGGCTCGTGATGCCAGACCTCCGCGCCATGCGGGAGGCGGCGGCCGCCAATGGCACGCCGATCAGCATCCTCGCCACCTACCGGAGCTACGCCCAGCAGGTCGACCTCTTCGCCCGGCGCGTCAACGAGATGGGATCGTCGGAGGCGGGCAGCAGGGTCGCCCGCCCGGGCCACTCCGAGCACCAGCTCGGCACCACGGTCGACCTCACCGACCAAGGCGCGGGCGACGTCGACCAGTCGTGGGGGGCGTCACCCACCGGGCAGTGGATCGCGAGCCACGCCCACGAGTACGGCTTCCTCATCAGCTACCCCGCCGGGGCCGAAACGCGCACCTGCTACGACTTCGAGCCCTGGCACCTCCGCTACGTGGGACGCGACCTGGCTGCGGCCGTCATCGCGTCGGGCCTCACGTTGCGCGAGCACCTCTACGCGTTCGCACCGCCCACCGCGGCGGCGGTCGCCACGCCCACCTCGACGGCGCCGGCCACGACCACCGCGCCGTCGGGATGACCGAGGAGCGTGCCGGGCACGACGGTACGCTCAACCGGTCCCCCACCGTCCGGGTCGTCCGGAGGTCCCCCCTCGTGCCCGATGATCGCCGCCGCGCCCTGACCCTGCTCGGGCTGGTCACGGTCACGGTGATCGCGGTGGTGGTGAGCTTCACGTTCGACGGGCACGAGGACCGCTCCGCCGATGGCCGCGGCGCGCCGGGCGGCGCGCAGACCACCGTCCCGGGTCACGGCTCCACGACGACCCAGCCCAAGGGCGCCTTCTTCCGCACGAAGTACAAGGGCTTGGCCGATCCGAACGGCTTCCTTCGGCCGTATCCCAACGCCACCGTCGAGGGCCTCCTCACGTTTCGAGGCAACCCGTCACGCAGCTACTACGGCAAGGGCCCGGTGCCCCGCACCCAGCCGCAGGTGCTCCACCGCTTCCCGCAACAGCCGATGTGCAAGTCGTCCGTCAACCTCGGCGAGACGAAGGTGTGGTGCGGCATGGGCTGGACCGGCCAACCGCTCATCGCCGAGCGCAAGGACCGCCGCTGGGCGATCTTCGGCGGCTACGACGGCCACATCCACTTCATGGACGCCCTCACCGGCGAGCGGATCCTGCCCGACGTCCCCACCGGCGACATCATCAAGGGCACCCCCACCCTCGACCCCGACGGCTACCCACTCGTGTACTCGGGATCGCGCGACAACCTCCTGCGCGTGATCGCCATCGACCGCCCCGGCCAGGCCGAGGTGCTCTGGACCCTCGACAGCGAGTCGGTCCCGCCGAACCTGTGGAACGACGACTGGGACTCCTCGCCCATCATCCTCGGCGACTACCTCGTGGAGGGCAGCGAGAGCAGT
>JBKJSO010000322.1:0-6657 GCA_046595835.1 Acidimicrobiales bacterium
GTGGGGATGCCAGCGAAGGCGAACCCGATGAGCACCGCGAACCCCATGATGTGGGCCACGGGGAGGGCGATGACGGCTTCGTCGCGATGGAGACGGGTCGGCCACATGGCCGCCGCGGCCGCCTGACCCACCAACGCTCGATGGGTCAGCGCGGCGCCCTTGGGCGAGCCGGTGGTGCCCGATGTGTAGAAGAGGGCGCCCACGTCACCGGGTTCGGCAGGGTGCGCCGTCAGGAGCGGCGAGCTGTGGTCGACCTCCACCGCACTGCGCAGCACGAGGGTGGCCCCCGAGTCGCGAACGACGTGGTCGATCTCCTCGCGGCGCATCTGGTCGTTCACGGGGGCGGGGATGGTGCCGGCCCGGGCCGCCGCGAAGCACAGGAGCATCTGCTCGTAGCCGTTGGCCGTGGCGATGACGACGACGTCGCCCGGCGAGGTGCGCGCGGCAATGCCGCCGGACCACCGCCGCACGCGCTTGGCGGCCTGCGCGTAGGTGAGCGACAGCCCGCCCTCGGCCTCGGTGACGAGCTGGCGATCGCCATGGGCGCGCTCCAGGCGATCCATGAGGGTTCCCAAGGTGTGGTCTCTGCGCAGGAGCAGAGCCGCCCGCTCGATCGTCCGTGACATGGCCAACCGGTCTACCTGGGGGCGCCGCCCGCCGCCACATGGCGTGGCGGTGACCGTTGATCAGACTGGCTCGGGCAGCGGATCAGGGAGGACGCAGAAGGCGCCGTCGGAGAACCCACTCGGCCGGATCCCAAGGGCCTGGTTGAGCCGCGCCCGCTGGTTCTCCCAGGCAATGACCGCCACCAACTCGATCATCCCCGCTCGAGTCAAGCGCGCTGCCAGCTGCTCGCGGAGCCCTTCGGGCACCACGGCAGGCGCACGGGTCATGGCCTCGGCGAGCTCGAGGACGAGCCGCTCGTCGTCGTCGAAGGCGGCGCTCGATCGATAGGTGTGGAGGTCACGAAGCTGGTTCTCGGCCAGCCCGGCGTCACGCCCTAGGGCCGAGCCGATGTCGAGGCAGTACTCGCAGGCCACGAGCGCCGCCACCTTCAGCTCGGCCAGCACCTTGAGGCGCGGCTCAACGCGGGCGCTGAGCCCGATGGCCACCTCGTAGAGCCCGGTGCCGACGAGGAGCTGTGGGCGCCTGGCCAGGGCCCTGACGAGGTCGAGGCGATGACGGCGAGCGTGGAACAGCACGCCGATGTTGGTGGCCAGCTGGCGCAGCGCCTTCATGGCTGCCCCGCCGCGAGCCCGGAACGGCTCCGGCTCGCGCCGACCAGGAGGACCACCGCGAGCAGCGCCGTCACCGAGAGCGTGGCCGCGTTCTGCAGCCCCTGAGCGTTCGTGAGCCCCGGTGAGTCGTGCAGCACGTGGAACGCTCCGTGCGGGACGGCGAAGCCAAGGAACGCGACCAGGGCGAGCTGGGTCGAACGCCGATCCGCCAGCCAAGCAGCGACGAGCAGAACGAGGCCCGAAGCCAGCAGACCAGCCCCCGCGTCGGTCGCCAGGTGGGAGTTGTAGGGCGGATCAGCCGCAACGAGGCGTGGGTCCCAGCCGGGAAACCTCTCGAACCAGCTGTGCGGCGCGGCCACCGCCCACGCGCCAGCGAGGACGTTCGGGATGCCGAGCGCCACGAGGCCAATGCGAACCCAGCGGGAGGGCGTGACTGCCGGAGGTTGGTTCATGTCTGTCCTTCGTCGCGATCGTGTCGTTCGTAACGTTGGGCTCGCCACCAGGTCACGGCCAGCGCGGCGCCGAGTGTGCCCTGGGCGATGTGAAGGGCCGCGCCGGGTCCGAACTCCCCGATCTCCGGGAGCCCGTAGAGACCGAGCGCGATGCCCAGCGGCGCGCCCGCCGCCACCGACACCGGAATCCACGACCGTCGCAGTGCGCACGCGCCGACCGCCAGCCCGGCTGCGACCAGCGCGATCCCACCTTCATGGGCCGCATGAGGGCTGTACGCCTCGCCGAGGCCGCGCGCCACCCACCCGCCGACCACAAAGTTTCCGAGCCCGTGCGACAGGAGGTTCAGCGCGAACAGCGCGGCGACGAGCTGCACCGGTCGCCACCGAGCGCGCTCGCAGCGCTCGTGGTCGGCCTCGATCCGGTGCACGAGCGCCACAGGCGGATCGGTGCGCACCGCGGCGAGCAACCAGGTCACGGTGGCGTCTGTGTGGGGGCCTGACCCAAAGACGAGCACCTGCGAGATCTCGTCGTCGAGGCGATCAGCGTCGGGCTGATCAAACGACGCGTCAGACATCTCGTACCTCCCTCCGAAGCTTGGTGACCGCTCGGTGGACGAGCATGCGCGCCGCTGTCGGCGAGATGCCGAGGTGATCACCGATCTCCTGCGAGCTGAGCTCGGCTCCGAACCGGAGAGCAATCGCCTCCCGCTCGCGCTCGCTCAGCGCCGAGAGAGCCCGGCCGAGGGAGGCGACCGACTCACGTGCTGCCAGATCCTCGGTGGCTTGGTCGGGGGTCTGTGCGACGGGGTCCTCCGGCCGCCGCCGTCGCCACCAGTCGGCGCAGGCATGGCGCGCGATCCCCATCAACCAAGCTCGGGGCGTGCCCCTGGCGGGGTCATAGGTGTGGCCGGAGCGCAGCGCTCGGGCAAACACATCGCTGGTCACGTCCTCGGCGTCGGCATCGGTGGGCAGACGCGTCCGCGTGTACCGCCACACGGCGGCAGCGTGCTCTCGGTACAACACGCCAAGCTCAGGGAGCATCCGCACCTACTTCGTTCGCATCACCGCCGCCGTAACGAACCCGTGGCGCGGCTCTCGCCTGGTTCCTACACGGCCGGATGCAGCGGCGGCAGCCTCACGCTAGATCGAGCGCGAAGTACCGGGCACCCGGGAGCGGGTTGTGACGGTAGGCCTCGATCTCTCGGAAGCCGAGCGCTCGGTAGGTTGCGATGGCGGGCACCATCATGTCGACGGTGTCGAGGAGCAGCCGCTCATGGCCGAGATCCCGGGCCACCCCGACCGCAGCGGCGCCGAGCGCTCGGCCCGCCCCGAGCCCTCGCGCTTCGGGAGCAACATACATGCGCTTGAGCTCCCCCGACCGCTCGTCGAAGCGGCGCACACCGACGATGCCCATCGGCGTGTCGCCGTCGTCCACCACCAAGAGCGCGGCGCCGTCCGGCGGCCCGTAGTGGACGGGGAGCGCCCCAAGCTCGCGGTCGAGGTCCTGAAAGTCGATGTCGAAGGGCAGCTCGGCGAGGTAGGCCCGGATGAGTCGCGCGACGTGCGCCCACGCTTCGGGGGTGTCCGCCTGGATGATCCGCACGTCAGAGCTTCTTGAGCGGGGCCCAGGAGAGCAGCAGGCGCTTCTCGCCCACCCCGGGAAAGCGGATGACGACCTCGGCCTTGTCGCCTTGGCCCTCGATGAGCAGCACCACCCCCTCGCCGAAGGTGGCGTGCGTGACGTCGTCGCCCACCTTGAGACCGATGGCCTCGGCGCCGTGCTTGGCCGGGCCAGCGCCCGTCGGCCGCATCGCCCGCTCCACCATGCGGTCGCGGTTGGCGCTCACCCCGCTGCCGCTGGAGCCGTAGCCCCCGCCACCGAATCCACCGCCGCCGCTGCCGTAGGTGCGCCCACCGCGGCTGGCGCGGCGCTGCTCGATGGCCTGTACGAGACGCTCGGGGATCTCGTCGAGGAAGCGGCTGGGCGGGTTGTACTGGGTGCCGCCGTAGAGGGTGCGGCTCCACGCGTGCGTGAGGTAGAGCCGTTCCTGAGCCCGGGTGAGGGCCACGTAGGCGAGGCGCCGTTCCTCCTCCAGCTCGTCGGGATCGCCGATCGAGCGCAGGTGGGGGAACACGCCATCCTCGAGGCCGATGATGAACACCGCGGGGAACTCGAGGCCCTTGGCAGCGTGGATCGTCATGAGCACGACCTGGCTGTCGTCACCGTCGATCTCGTCGGCATCCGACACGAGGCTCACCTGCTCGAGGAACACCTCGATCGACTCAGCTTCCTGCGCCGAGCCCACCAGCTCGGCCAGGTTCTCGAGGCGGCCCTCGCTCTCGATGGTGCGCTCGGCCCGCAGCTCGTCGAGGTAGCCCGATCGCTCCAGCAGCGCTTCGAGGAGCGGGGCCGGCTTGTCGTCGGCCGCCAGATCGGCCACCGAGTCGAGCAGGAAGAGGAACTGCTCGATCCCCTTGGCTGCCTTGCCCCCTACGCCGGCGTCGTCCGACCGGCGCAGCGCGTCGATGAACGAGAGGCCCCGGCCAGAGGCGTACGCGTCGAGCTTGCCAACGCTGGAGTCCCCCACCCCGCGCTTGGGGTTGTTGAGCACCCGCTTCACCGATACCTCGTCGGACGGGTTGATGACCGCCTTCAGGTAGGCGAGCGCGTCCTTCACCTCGCGGCGATCGTAGAAGCGGGTGCCGCCGATGACCTTGTAGGGCACGCCGTGGCGAGCGAGGTTCTCGTCCAGCACACGGCTCTGCGCGTTGGTGCGGAAGAAGACGGCCACATCGCCCCACCGGTGATCGCCGCCATCGTGCAGACGGGCGATCTCGCGGGTGACCCACTGTGCTTCGTCGACCTCGTCGTCGCCGTGATAGCGGATGATCGGATGGCCGTCTCCGCGGTCGGTCCACAGCTCCTTGGGCTTGCGGCCGAGGTTGTTGGCGATGACAGCGTTGGCCGCATCGAGGATCGTCTGCGACGACCGGTAGTTCTGCTCCAGCACCACGACGGTGACATCCGGGAAGGCGTTCTCGAACTCGAGGATGTTCCGCATGTCTGCGCCCCGGAACTTGTAGATCGACTGGTCGCCGTCTCCCACGACGCAGACGTTGCGGTGCTCTCTCGTGAGGAGGAGGACGAGCTCGTTCTGGACCGTGTTCGTGTCTTGGTACTCGTCGACCATCACGTGCTTGAAGCGACGCTGGTAGTGCTCGAGCAGATCGGGGGTGCGGCGGAGCAGCTCGACGGTGTTGCCGAGCAGGTCGTCGAAGTCCATGGCTCCGGCTCGCAGCAGGCGGGCCTGGTACTCGGTGAAGATCTCGCCGATCTTGCGCTCGAAGATCACCTCGGCCCGGTCGGCGTACTGACCCGCCGACAGGCCGTCGTTCTTCGCTGAGCTGATGGTGGCGTGGATCGACCGCGGCGGGAACCGCTTCGGGTCGAGCCCGAGGTCGCGGATCACGTAGCCGGTGAGGCGGTTGGCATCGGCCTGGTCGTAGATCGTGAACTGCCTCGGGTAGCCGAGGCGATCGGCGTCGCGCCGCAGGATCCGCACGCACGCCGCATGGAAGGTCGACACCCACATCTTCTCGGCGACCGGGCCGACGAGCGACGATACGCGGTGGCGCATCTCGTCGGCGGCCTTGTTGGTGAACGTGATGGCCAGGATCTCGAAGGGGCTGACGCCGTGCTCGCGGATCAGATGGGCGATGCGGTGGGTGAGGACGCGGGTCTTGCCAGAGCCCGCGCCGGCCACGATGAGCAGCGGCCCCTCGGTGTGGGTGACCGCCTCCCACTGCACCGGATTGAGGCCCTCGAGGAGGTCAGCGGGGTCATCCATGGGGATCCCAGGCTACCGGTCGGCTGTGACGGCCCCGGATCCCGACCACGCGTGGGCTAGACCCTTTCGGATGGAGTTCCAGAAGCTCACCTCCACCGACGGGTTCATCGTGTTCGACCTCGGCGACTCGCCCGCGGTCGGCGTCGTTCGCCTGGCCCCCAAGGTGCTCCGAGACGGCGCCGAGCTCCTGGCCCGGTCCACTACCTACACCGCGGCCAGCTTCGGGCTGCAGGTCGGCGGCGCGTCGGCCGGCATCAACGCCACGCCCGACGATCGTGACGCCGCGTTGGCTGCCTTCCTCGACGAGGTGGCCCCGCTCGTGGAGTCGGGGCGTCTCGTGCTCGGCCCCGGCCTCGGCATCACCCCCGACGACCTCGCGTCGCTGGCCAAGGCCGAGCAGCGCTCGCGGGCGTTTGACCAGACCACCGCGGCCGAGAGCGCGGTGGCCGCCGCCCTCGGTGCGCTCGGCTCGCTCGACGGGCGCCGGGTGGCGATCGTCGGCAACGGCCCGCTCACGGAGGCGGCCGCCGCCTCGGTCAGCGCAAATGGCGCCACCCCCGAACCACAGGCCGACTTCGACGCTGACTGCGATGTGCTGCTGGTCGCTGGGAAAGCCGGCGTGCTGGAGCACGACCTGGCCGCCACGGTGAAGGCCAAGGTCGTGGTGCCGCTTACGCCGGTGCCCGTCACGACCCGCGCCCTCGCAGTGCTCGGCCGCGCCGACGTGATCGTCGTGCCCGAATTCCTTGCGACGGCTGCTCCGCTGCTCGCCGCCATGGACCCCGACGGCGGCGACGCCGCCGAGCGAGTCAGCGCCTCGGTGGCCGACCTCGCCGGCGAGGGCACCAACCTCTGGATGGCCGCCGCGCTCCGGGCCGAGGCCTTCCTGCAGTCCTGGCAGGACGCTCTCCCCTTCGGCCGCCCCCTCGCCTGACCGCACCCCACCCTCGTCTGTGCACCGGTAGCACGGCTATCCGGTGCTGGGAGTGCACAGAACGCCTCAGCGGGCCTGCAAGGCGCGCAGCTCATCGGCCACGATCGGCATCTCCAGCGCTTCGGCCTCAGCCAGCGCGGCACCCAGCACCCCGCTGGCCCGGTCCAGATCCCCTGGCCCACTCC
>JBKJSO010000121.1:0-4422 GCA_046595835.1 Acidimicrobiales bacterium
CAAGGCGATCCTCGTCGACGGCAACCCGCAGGCCGGGATGCAGGCCTTCATGGCCGGCAAGATCAAGGTGCAGGGCGACATGACCAAGCTCATGGCCATGCAGCAGGGCACGCCCGATGCAGCCCAGGCCGAGATTGCCGCCAAGATCAAGGAGATCACGGCCGACTGAGATGTAGGCCTGCTCCGGGCGTCGCTGCGCTCCTGCCTCCGCGGGTGCCTCCCGGCGACCGGCGAAGCCGGATCGCCTCCGGCCTGTGACAATGCAGGGGCGGGTGGCGGCTCAGGTCGCCAGGGCCGCCTCTGATCGATGCTCGAGGGCGCCCTGCGGGGCGCCCTCGGCGCTTCGGTCGCTCGACCGCACGAAGGTGGACGTGACCAGCCCCAAGAGGGCCACGAACCCGCCGACGAGGTAGGCCTCGCCGTAGGCGCCCACCTGACCGGACGATGCCACCCGCACGACCGACACGGTCTGCATCACCTGGATGCCCACCACCACACCGAGCTGCGTCATCATCTGCTGGAACGCACCGGCCACGCCGAGGTCGCTCTCGTCGACAGCATTGGCGATGCTCGCCGACAGCGCGGGTGACGAGCACCCCAGCCCGATCCCCGAGAGGGCCAGCGCGCCCAGGATCACCAGATCGGACGAGCCCGGGGCCACGGACGACAGGGCCACCATCGACGCCACCACGAACGCCGAGCCGACGACCGCGGACGTGCGCTCGCCGATCCGCACGGCGACGTAGCCGGCCAACGGGCCCGCGATCGCAAAGGCCAGCGGGCGGGCGATCATCAGGCCGCCGACGCGCGTCTCCGGGTAGCCGAAGACGGACTCGAGGAACACCGGGGTGATCACGAAGCCACCCATGTACGCGAAGTTCGTGAAGCACTGGGTGGCGATCGCGAAGGTGAAGTTGCGGCGCCGCAGGTAGGCCAGCGGGAGGAGGGGGTTGGCCGCGCGCCGCTCGATTGCCGCGAAGGCCGCGACTGCGACGGGCGCGAGCACGAAGCCCATGACGATCGCCGGGCTCGACCACCCCCACAGCGGGCCGCGGTTGATGGCGAACAGCAGCGAGGTGGCGCCAAGGGCGAGCACGATAGCGCCGGCGTAGTCGAAGCTGGCCCGCTCGCGACGCTGCGTCTCGGGCAGCACGAGCATCGCCAACAGCAGGCCGGCCAGGGTGAGCGGCACCTGGGTCACGAAGATCCAGCGCCACCCGAACGTCTCCACGATCGGACCGCCTGCTACGACGCCGATCACCGGGCCGCCGGCGCCGACCATCGACCAGTAGCCCATCGCCTGCACGCGCCGCTCTGGTGGGAAGAGCCGGTTGATGAGTGCGATCGACGCAGGGCCGACCGCGGCGCCCGTGGCCGCACCCAGGGTGCGGAAGGCGATGAGCGCGCCGGCGCTCCAGGCGACGGCGGTGAGCCCCGCAAACACCGCGACGCACAGCATCGAGAAGCCGTAGACCCGCCGGTGGCCGTAGAGGTCCCCGAGCTTGCCCATGGCCGGTCCCACCACGGCAAAGGCGAGCAGCGGCCCAGTGACCACCCAGGTGACGGTGCTGGTGTCGCTGCCCAGGTCGCCTGCGATCCGAGGGATCGACACCGACAGGATCGTGATCGTGAAGCCCACGGAGAACAGCCCGAACAGCGCCACGGCCAGCACCAGCCACGGGTAGCGGGGGCTGTCGGCCACCCGCTCGTGCACCCTGGCGCGCAGCATGATGGGCCACGGCACCACCGCCACCTCATCGGCCCCGGGAGCGTCGATCGACAGATCGTCGAGGTGGTCGTCCGGGCCCTGCACGCCCGACAGGCTACCTTGACCCGCGGGTCAAGAAACCAGCCTGTCACGAGCGAAGCGAGGCCCGCAGCCGCATGACAACGCGACGGGACCTAGCCGCAGTGCGGTCCCGTCGCACAGGCGGAGGCACGAGCGAAGCGAGGCCCGCAGCCGCATGTCACAGTGCCCGACTTGCTGGGGCGGCGGCCTCATCGCGGCGGCTGGGGAACGCCACGTCCAGCACACCGCCCCAGCAAGTCGGGCACGTGTTTCAGCGTCAGGATACACCCGGCGCCAGTCCGTGTGACTCCGGATCAGGTCAGGATCTCGGGGAGCTCCTCCGCCAGGGCGGCGATGGTCCAGCGGTCGTCGCGCTCGAGGCGCTCGCCGAGGTGCCACGGCTCCATGACGCGCACCGTTCCGCCCTGTACGAAGAAGGTGCGGCCGGTGATCAGGCACTCCGCGGTGGCGAGGTAGGCGACGAGCGGCGAGACGTTGGCGGGATCCCACACGTCGAAGCCGTCGGCCGGGGCCGCCACCATCTCGCCCAGGCCCGGGGTGCCCTCCGTCAAGCGGGTGCGGGCAGCAGGCGCGATGCAGTTGGAGCGCACGCCGTAGCGGGCGAGCTCTTGCGCGCAGATGATGCTGAACGCGCCGATGCCGGCCTTGGCCGCGCCGTAGTTGGTCTGCCCGGGGTTGCCGAGCAGCCCAGAGGTGGACGACGTGTGGATGATCGAGGCGTGCACCTCGCGCCCGGCCTTGACCTCGCCGCGCCAATGGGCCGCCGCAAACCGCGTTGGCACGAAGTGGCCCTTGAGGTGGACCTCGACCACGTCGTCCCACTCTTGCTCGGACATGCTCACGAGCATCCGGTCGCGCAGGATCCCCGCGTTGTTCACGAGCACGTCGAGGCGGCCCAGCCCGGAGACGGCCGCGTCGATCAGGGCCTCGCCACCTGCCCAGCTCGTGATGTCGTGGTTGCTGGCCAGTGCCTCACCGCCGACGGCCCGGATCTCCTCGGCCACGGCCTCGGCCGCGGGGCCGAGGTCGTTGACGACCACCTTGGCGCCTTCCGCCGCGAAGAGCAGCGCGTGCTCCCGGCCGAGGCCCCGGCCCGCTCCGGTGATGATGGCAACCCGGCCGTCGAGTGACCCCACGCTGACCTCCCCCGATGCCCGCCATGCGAACCCGGTTGGGTCGCGCCCGGGCACTGTACCGGGTGCCCCGTAGGCCGCCGGACGCGGCCCTTGGGGCGTCGGCTCAGCGACGCAGGTAGATGTCGACGGTGGAGCCGCGCTTCACCTTTGTGCCGGCCGGAGGGTCGGTGTCGAAGGGCTTCCCGTTGGCCGGGCCGAACACGTTGCCGGCGCTCAGGCCGACCGCTTGCAGCCTCGCCACCGCGCCCTCGAGGGTGGCGCCCTTCACGCTGGGGACGGCCACGAGGTCGGGGCCCTTCGACACCAGCACCTCGACCTTGCTGTCGCGCGGCGCCTGCTGACCCTCGCCCGGACGCAGCCCGATGACCATCCCCACTGCGACCGTGTCGCTGAAGTCTTCGACCTTCACCGGCACGAGCTGTTGCGCCGTGACCGCGGCCGCCGCTTGGTCGTACGTCTTGCCGGCGAGACCGGTGGGAACGGTACGAGGCTCCGGGCCCTTCGACACCGTGAGGGCGATCTCGCTGCCCTTGGGCTGGTTGCCCGCCGACTCCGGGGCCACGCCCAGCACGATGCCCTTGGCCTGCGCCTCGTCGAAGGCGTCGACGACCTTGGGCACGAAGCCACCGGCGGCCTGGAGCGCCGCGGTGGCCTCGTCGAGGGTCTTGCCGACCAGGTCGCCCGGCACTGAGGCCAGCGAGTTGCCGAGCGACACGTAGAGGACGAGCTTGTGCCCCTTCTTGAGCCGCTGGCCCGCCGCCGGGTCGGTGCGCAACACGTTGCCAGCGGTGCTGCCGTCCTTGCGCTCGGTGCGTCGGTCGATCTTCCAGCCGTACCCGTCGACCGCCTTGAGGGCGGCCGCCTCGGTGTTGCCGATGAGCACGGGAACCGCGTAGGCGGGCGTGCGGGCCTCGATCACGGCCCAGGCCGCCCCCACACCGAGCAAGGCGGCCAGCACCACGCTGAGAACGACGACCGGCCAGCGGCGCTTGCGCCTAGGGCCGTCGTGGCCGGGGTCGTCGTGGACCGGCGGGGCGTAGGCGCCGCCGGCCACAGCGGGCACGTCGGCCATCGTGGCCTCGCCGGGCTCGATGAGGCGGGACGGAGCATGCGCCGAGGTGCCGAGCATGGTGGCGTCGGGGTCGCCCGGGCCGCTCGTGAGATCGACCATCGGGGGGGCGACGCGCAGCTCGAAGGGCTCCGGGCGAGGCAGGTCCCCGGCGCACGCCATGAGCGCAACGGCCAGCTCGCCGGCATCGGGCCGGTCGGCGGGGTGCGGCTGGCCGGCACGTTGCAGCGGCTTCTGCAACGGGCCGAGCTCGTCGGACACGGGGACCGGCTTGCCGACGCGTGCCATGAGCGTGGCGATGGTCGTGTCGGCCACGAAGGGCACGGCACCGGTGACGGCCTCGATGAGCACGAGACCGAGCGAGTAGACGTCGGCCCGGCCGTCGACCGACTCGCCTTGCGCCTGCT
>JBKJSO010000313.1:0-8877 GCA_046595835.1 Acidimicrobiales bacterium
GGTCTCGATGCGACCCAGCGTCTGCTGCAGGTCGATGATGTAGATGCCGTTGCGCTCGCCGTAGATGAACCGCTTCATCTTCGGGTTCCAACGACGGGTCTGGTGTCCGAAGTGGACCCCAGCCTCCAACAGCTGCTTCATGGTGACGACGGCCACGTGGGCTCCTTCCCGAGGTTCGCTGTGTCGGCGGGAAGCCGACGCCGGGCCAGGCGCCTCGCTCGGTGAACCGAACAGGACGACCACGGGATGGCCCGGGTGCAGGGTGTGTGCGGATCAGCCTGGCGGTCGCCGGGCCGACGGACGAATCTAGCGGCCGCGGCACACGACGGCCAACGGGAGGTGGTCAGCCGCCGAGCGGCAGCCCCCCACGGGCGGCGGCCAGCCAGGCGTACGAGCCGGCCGCATCCTCCGCCCAGCTGATGCCCTGACCGACGAGCTGGTCGGTGAGCGCGTCCCGCATGCTGGTGCAGGTCGGCGGGAGGCCGGCCAACGCTAG
The DNA here is from genome assembly GCA_046595835.1 of Acidimicrobiales bacterium. Classification (GTDB taxonomy): domain Bacteria; phylum Actinomycetota; class Acidimicrobiia; order Acidimicrobiales; family VFJN01; genus VFJN01. Next base: position 497 of record JBKJSO010000313.1, read on the forward strand.
GGCCAGCTCGCGTCCCGCCTCGTGGCTGCCCGGCAGCGCATCGTGGGCGTGAACACCGTCGACCGGCACCACCACCTGCAGCGCCCCCGACAGCGCGGTGCGGGGCACCGGCACGATCAGGTCACCTCGAGCCGCGATCGAGACCGCCGTGAGGCCGTCGGGAATGGGCTCGGCGGCCAGCTCGGCGATCAACCCAGAGGTCTCCGCGAGCTGCGCGACGCCGCGCGCATCGTCATCGATCGGGAGCCCGAGCACGTTCGCCACCTGGTCGAGCGCCTCCGACCCGACCCGCGTACCACCGACGGCGTACACGGCCGTGGCGAGGTCGGCGCCGCCGTGGGGCGTGCCGAGGGTGGCGAGGAGCCCGATCTGGGTCAGCCAGGCACTGCCATGACGACGCTCGAGCTCGATGAGGGCGAGGCGGGCCACGAGACCTCCCTGCGAGTGGGCGTAGAGGTCGAGCGGCGTGCCCGGTCCCACCACCACGACGGCCTCGATGAGGTCGGCCAGACGAGACCCAGAGGAGCGCAGGTCGCCCTGCGTGTCCGCGGGCCGGTACGTGGTGGCCGGCACATCGATCGCGTCGGTGGCGTCAGTGGTCCGACCCCCTGCGTAGCTGAAGCGCAGCACGTCGCCCTCGTCGTAGCCGAGCGAGGCGGTGTCGATGTCGTCGATGGCCGCCTGATCGCTCGACGAGCCGAGGCCCCCGACCAGGAGGGCGGTCCGCCGCTGCGGGGGCGGGGGCGGGGGCCGCTGATCGGCGGGCGTGCATGGTCGGTGGACGACCGCGGCCGCCGCCGACCATGCATCGAGCGCCGTGAGGAGGAGGTCCAGCGGCGCCCCGGGGCCCACCCGTTCCAGGTAGTGGGCGGCGGTGCGCAGCGTCTGGCCGCCCTCCGCCCGCAGCCAGTCGGCCGTGGCACCGGTGCCGGCGATCGCGGCGTCCACCATCCGCCCTGTCGCGCCCGCGAGCGTGCTGCCGACCCCGCCGATGAGCTGACGGATGGCGCGGCGCTCGCCGCCGGGCCCCTGGCCGGGCGGGTCGTCGAACGGCACGAGACGCACCTGCATCGATGCCGGCCCGAACAGCGACGCCGGGTCGAGGTAGTCATCGCCCTGTCGTGCTCCGAGGTGGAGGTGTCCGGCCGTGCTGCCCACGACCGTGCCCTGGTCGACCCGTTGGCCCACCGCTACGGCGACATTGGCGAGGAACGAGTAGGTGGTGCGCAGGCCGTCGGCGTGGAGGATCGTGACATGGCGCGAGCCCGCCACGAGGCCGGCGAAGGTGACGACGCCCGCAGCGCTGGCGTGCACCTCGGTGCCCGGTGCCGTGCCGTACTCAAGCCCCCGGTTACCGGCGCCGTACGGGCCCGGCGGTGGCCGGAAGGGGTCCACGACCGGCGCGTCGACGGGGGCGACGTAGGGCGGTGGCGGACCCGCAGCCGCGGCGACCGGAATGACAGCCGAGCCGAGGCAGAGGGCGAGGGCGCACAGGAGCGCGCGGCGAGGCATCGGGCCTCCCCTTCGTGGGCGCGTCGGACCAGGGAGGGGGAAGCGGGCAGGTCAGAGGCGGGTCGCCGAGGCGACCGACGGGGTGCCCTTAGGCGGTTTCGCGCTCGGACGCCGCCATGCGGGCCCGGAGCTGGATCACCGACTTCGTGTGGATCTGGCACACGCGGCTCTCGGTGACGCCGAGGATCGAGCCGATCTCCGCGAGGGTGAGGCCCTCGTAGTAGTAGAGCGTGAGCACGGTCTTCTCCCGATCGGGGAGGCGGTTGATGGCCTCCGCGAGGATCTGGCGCATCTCCTCGACCTCATAGGCCGCCACGGGCCCCATGCCCGCATCCGGGACCGTGTCGCCGAGGGTCATGGAGTCGCCCCGCTCGCCCCCAGAGAGCATCTCGTCGAGAGCGACGAGACCGGTGAAGGAGATCTGGCCCAGGGTGGACTGCAGCTGCTCTTCGGTGAGGTCGAGCTCAGCGGCGAGCTCGACGTCGGTGGGCGTGCGGTGGAGCTGGCCCTCGAGCGTCGAGTACGCCTTCTCGATGGCCCGCGCCTTGGCTCGCACCGACCGGGGCACCCAGTCGATGGAGCGGAGCTCGTCGAGGATGTTGCCCTTGATCCGGGCGATGGCGTAGGTCTCGAACTTGAACCCTCGATCGAGGTCGAACTTCTCGATGGCGTCGATCAGCCCGAAGATGCCATAGGACACGAGGTCGGCTTGGTCGACGTTCTGGGGCAGGCCAGTGGCGACGCGACCGGCCACGTACTTCACGAGGGGCGAGTAGTGGACGATCAGCTGGTCGCGCAGCTCGCGCTGGCCGTCCTGCTTGTAGTCGGCCCACAGCCGGTTGATGTCGGGTTCGAGATCGCTGGTGCTCACGGATTGGCCTCTCGCCCTAGGCCCTTGGGTGGGTGGCGTCGTACACGGACCGGAGCCGCTCGCGGCTGACGTGAGTGTACCGCTGGGTGGTGGAGAGGTCGGCGTGGCCCAGCAGCTCCTGCACCGCTCGCAGGTCGGCACCCCCGTCGAGCAGGTGGGTTGCGAAGGTGTGGCGCAGCGCATGTGGGTGCGTGGGCGCCGGTGAGCGTCGGTCGAGCAGGCGTCGGACATCGCGGGGCGTGAGGCGCTTGCCCCGCCGGTTGACGAACAGAGCCCCCGCCGGCGTGTCGGCGGAAAGCAGGTGGGCCCGGTGCTCGCTGACCCAGTGGCGCAGCGCGGCGACCGACGGACCGCTGAGGGGGATGGTGCGCTGCTTGGATCCCTTTCCCCACACCACCGCTCGCTCCCGGTCGAGATCGAGGTCGCCCACGTCGAGGCCGCAGAGCTCGCCGACGCGCAGGCCGCTGCCGTAGAGGACCTCGAGCACCGCGTCGTCGCGCGCCCGGACCGCCGGGGGTTCGTCGGCCAGCGCCGAGGGCGGCTCGTCGAGGAGCACGTTGAGCTCGTCCTGGCGGAGCACGCGCGGCAGGCGGCCATCGCCCCGGGGGGCGGACAGCCCGCTGGCCGGATCAGACAGCAGCAGCCCGGTGCGAGTGGCCCAGCGAAAGTAGCGGCGCACCGTCGACGCCTTGCGGGCGATGGAACGCCGGGCGTAGCCGGCCGTGGCGAGGTGAGCGACATAGCGACGCAGGAGCAGACGATCCACCTCGTGCGGGCCGTCGACGCCGTGCTCCCCCGCCCACGCAGCGAAGCCGGTGAGGTCGATCCGATAGGCGTCCACGGTGCGCGGGGCAGCCGAGGTGAGCGAGCTGAGGAACTCCTGCTCGTGCCAGGCCATCGCAGCACCGTACCGCCGGCAACGTGGCCCAACCGGACATCCGAGCAGCGCTGCCTCATCGGGCCACCCGCTCGTACCAGCCACCCTGTACCTCGACCCAGCCACTCGCCAAGAGGCGCTCGAGCGCGGTGGCCAGCGACCCCAGGCCCACGCCCGTGCGCACGGCCAGGTGCTCGAGGGTGGCCGGCTCCCAGTCGAACGCCGCCAGCACGGCCTGCCCCACCTCATCGGGGGCCGCCCGACCCTCGGCGGTGCCCCGCCGGGAGGCGGGGGTGAGGCCGAGCGCGACGAGCACGTCCGCCGTGTCGCGCGCCGGCTGGCACCCGTCGGCGAGCAGCTGGTTGGTGCCGGCCGCTGCGGGGCTGCGCACCGATCCCGGCACGGCCAGCACGGGGATGTCTCGGCGTTCGGCCTCGGACACGGTGTGCAGCGAGCCGCCTCCAGCGTGCGACTCCACCACCACCACGACATCGGCCAACGCCGCGATGATGCGGTTGCGGGCCGGGAACCGCCACCCGACTGGTCGCGCGCCGAGCGGTGCCTCGCTGAGCAGCAGCCCAACCTCGCCCACAGCATGCCAGAGATCTCGGTGTCGGGCGGGGTAGACGACGTCGAGCCCGGAGCCCACGACGCCCACCGGCGGGGCGCTCGCGGGTGCTGCCGTGGCGCTGTCGAGCACCCCTCGGTGGGCGGCACCATCAACGCCGAGTGCCAGTCCGGACACCACCGCTACGTCAGCCGCCGCGAGCTCGCGGCCAAGCTCGCGGGCGAACCCTGCGCCAAGCCCGGTGCAGCGCCTGGTGCCCACCACGGCGGCCCGAGGGCGCTCGAGGCAGCTGAGGTCACCCCGGGCGAACAGCACGGCGGGTGGCTCGAGGTCGTCACGGAGGACGAGCGGGTAGCGCGGATCATCCCGCAGGAGCACCAGCACCCCCTGCGCACGGTGGTCGGCGAGGGCATCAGCCGGCTCGCGGTCGGACCCGGCGTGGCGCCACGCCAGCGCCAGCGCCTCGGCGGCGGTGGTGGTGGGCACGTGGAGGGCGGAGGTGCCATCGGGGAGAGCGAGCCGGTCGATCCTTCCGGAGGTGGCCCGCGCCCACGCGTCGGCGGGATCCCAAGCGTCGAGCAGTGCCGAGAGCCGGCGCGGGCCCATGCCGGGCAAGCCGGCAAGCAGCACCGCCTCACCGACGCCGGGCTCCATGGTGGCGGTCATCCGGCCAGCGCCCGCGTGGCGGGGGTGACCCCCGGTGCGTCGACTCGAAGGCCCAGCGCGATGGCAACGTGGGCCGCGCCGAGCTCGTGGGGCCCACCCTGGAGATCGGCGATGGTGCGAGCGACCCGGCGAACCCGGTGCAGCCCGCGTGCCGAGAGGCGACCGGATCGCAGCGCGTCCTCGAGGAGCGAGGTGGCCGCGGGGGCCAGGGGCGCCACCTCGTCGAGGCGATTGACCGGCAGCTCGGCGTTGGTGCGGACACCTCGCAGCACGGCGAGGTCGCGGGCCTCGACGACCCTGGCGGCGACCGTGGCCGATGACTCGCCGCTGGCGTTGCCGAGGAGATCCTCGACCGTGGGGCGGCTCACCTCGACCCGGAGGTCGAAGCGGTCGAGCAGCGGCCCCGAGAGCCGGCGCTGGTAGCGAAGCCGGGCTCCCTCGGTGCAGCGACATCCGCCGGGCTGGCTGCCGTGCCCGCACGGGCAGGGGTTCATGGCAGCCACGAGGAGGAAGTGAGCCGGAAAGGTGACCGTGGCGATGGCTCGGGCGACGCGGACCACCCCCTCCTCGAGCGGCTGCCGCAGCGCATCGAGCACGTGGGGCGCGAACTCGGCCAGCTCGTCGAGGAAGAGCACGCCGTTCGACGCCGCGCTGATCTCCCCCGGTCGCATCAGCGAGGTGCCCCCGCCGACGAGCGCCACCGAGGAGGCTCCGTGATGCGGCGCCCGGAACGGCGGGTGGCGCACGAGGCCGCCGGCGGGCAGACCAAGCCCGGCGGCCGAGTGGATCCGCGTGGTCTCCAGGGCTTCGCGATCGCCGAGGGGTGGGAGCACACCGGGCAGCCGCGACGCCAGCATCGTCTTGCCGGCGCCCGGCGGCCCGAGCATGAGCAAGTGGTGGCCGCCGGCCGCGGCAACCTCGAGTGCGAAGCGGGCGACAGGCTGCCCCCGCACATCAGCGAGATCGGCGACTGGGGGCGGTGGGGCGGCCGCGATGGGCGGGCCGGGGGCGGGCCACGGATCCTCGCCGCGCACGCAGGCAACTACCTCGCGCAGCGTGCGCACCGGGTGCAGGGCGCGGTTGCCGACGAGCCGGGCCTCCTCGACGCTCTCGGCCGGCAGCACGAGCGCCCCCTCCCCCAGCGCCTCCGTGAGGCAGATGGTGCCCGCGACCGGACGCAGGGTGCCGTCGAGCCCCAGCTCTCCGAGGAACGCCCGCCCACCCACTTGTTGCTGCTCGACCTGGCCGGATGCGATCAGCATCGCCACCGCGATGGCGAGATCGAGGCCGGACCCGACCTTGCGCACCGTGGGCGGGGCGAGGTTCACGGTGACCCGCTGCATGGGCCACTGGCAACCGCTCGACTGCAGGGCCGCTCGCACGCGGTCGCGGGCCTCGCGACACGACGCATCGGGCAGGCCGACCACGGTGAACGACGGGAGGCCGCCGGTGATGTGCACCTCAACGGTGACGGCGTGACCGTCGACGCCGAGCAGCGTTGCGGAGGGGACGAGGCCAAGCACGGGCCGCTCCTCGGGCAGGCACCCCGGTGCGGGGTGGCGGGCGATGAGGAGGCCGTGAGGCGCCGGCCGTCGAGGCGCTCAGCCGAGCATAGGCAGGGGGTGTGACGAGAAGAAGGCCCGATTCAACGGCCGCTGAACTTGGGGGCGCGCTTCTGGAAGAAGGCGGTGATGGCCTCGCCCGTGTCCGCGGTGGCGAAGTTCACCGTCTGGCAGCGCGCTTCGTCGTCGAGGGCCTGCTCGAAGCTCTGCTCGAAGGCTCGGTTGAGCATCCGCTTCGTCATGGCCAGGGCGATCGGCGGACCGCCGGCCAGGCGGGTGGCCCAGTCGGCCACGACGGCATCGAGGTCAGCGGCGGGCACGACGCGGTTGATCAGGCCCATCGCGAGCGCATCGGCCGCAGACAGGATGTCGGCGAACAAGGCGAGCTCCTTGGCGCGGTGCATGCCCACGATGCGCGGCAGGAGCCACGACTGACCGCCGTCGAGCGACAGGCCCCGCTTGGTGAAGATCGAGGAGAAGCGCGCGTCCTCAGACGCCACCACGAGGTCGCAGCCGAGGGCGAGGCTGAGACCCACGCCAGCGGCCACGCCGTTGACCTTGGCGACCGTGGGCTGGGGCAGCTCGTGAAAGGCCTGCACCACCGCGTTGATCCGTCGCATGTTGGCGAGCTGGTGCCTGGCTGCCTCCCCATCGCCGGAGAGGTCGGCACCGGAGCAGAACGCGTCGCCGGCCCCGGTGAGCACGACGCAGCGGTCCTCGGTGGACCCCACGATCTCGGATGCCAGCTCGTGGAGCTCGTCCCACATCGGGTTGTTGATGGCGTTCTTCTTGTCGGGGCGGTTGAAGGTGATCGTCACGATCCCGTCCGCCCGCTCGACCTGCAGCGTCTCCATCGTCGGCACGATACTGAGGCGATGGGCCTGAACCCCTTCCACAAGCACCGCCCCTCTCCCGCCGACTACGTCATGGTGGCCGGGGCGATCCTGGCCTGTGTGCTCCTCGTGCTCTGGGCCGTGCTGGGCTGAGACCCGAGCCGCACCTCAGAACGCGGCTTCGATCACCTCGAGCTCGCCCCCGAGGATGGCCACGACGTCGAAGCGCAGGTCGCTCGCCCGCGTGTCCGTGTCGGCGAGGTATCGGGCGGCGAGACCTCGAAGGCGCCGCTGCTTGGCGGAGGTCACGGCCTCGGCTGGGATGCCGAAGCGGTCGGTGGTGCGGGCCTTCACCTCCACGAACACGAGCTGGCGACCGCGACGCACGACGAGGTCGAGCTCGCCGTCGCGGCAGCGCCAGTTGCGGGCCACCACCTCGTACCCGTTGGCCTCGTACCAGGCCGCCGCCCGGGCCTCGCCAGCCGCGCCCAGCGCTCGTCGCCGGTCGACCACGCGCTACAGCTCCTTCTTGGGGAGCTCCTCGATGTTGACGTCCTTGAAGGTCACGATGGACACGGAGGCGACGAAGCGGGTGGTGCGATACATGTCCCAGACCCACGCGTCGCGCATCTGGAGCTCGACGTAGGTGCGGCCGTCCTCGTTGCGGACGGTCTTCACCACCTCGTTGGCGAGGTAGAAGCGCCGCTCGGTCTCCACCACGAAGGAGAACATCGGCGCGACGTCCTTGTACTCCTTGTAGAGCTGGAGCTCGATCTCGGCTTCGTAGCGCTCGAGGTCCTCGGTCGACATGGCGCCACGCTACCGCCGTGCCGTGTCAGAGGAAGGCCGTGCGCGTCGGTGGCCAGACCCGCGCGAGGGCGCGGCCCACGATCGTGTCGACGTCGATCGTGCCGATGTCGGGGTACCGGCTGTCGTGCGAGTTCGTACGGTTGTCGCCCATCACGAACACGTGCCCCGCCGGGACCGCGGTGGGACCGAACGTGCTGGTGATGACGGTCGGTTGCAGGTAGGGCTCCACCAGGGCTCGCCCGTTGATCAGCACGTGCCCGTCACGCCCCTCGATCGTCTCCCCCGGAAGGCCGATGACCCGCTTGATGAGCTCCCGATCACCCGGGTCGCGCAGGGCGACGCTCTCGAGCACGTCGTGACCGAGACGGGCGATGAGGCCTTCCCGCTCGCTGGGCACCGCCGGCGATGGGAAGACGATGACATCGCCGCGGCGCACGTCGTGCAAGCGGTAGGACGTGCGGGAGACCACCACGCGATCGCCCTTGCGGAGCTGCGGCTCCATCGATGCGCTCGGGATGAAGAACGCTTGCGCGAGGAAGCCCTTGACCAGCAGCGTGATCACCAGCGCCGCCACCACAAGAGCAGGAACTTCCACGAGCGCCTTCAGACGCTTGTGGGGGGCGGGAGCCGCGGTCAGCGGTCGCGCTTCTCCTTGATCTTGGCGGCCTTACCCACCCGATCC
>JBKJSO010000410.1:0-7088 GCA_046595835.1 Acidimicrobiales bacterium
GTGACGACCACCACGACCACGCCCTCCTCGGCGAGCACCCGGCGGTCACGCAGCACGCCCTGGCCCACATCGCCGACGATGCCGTCGACGTAGAGGTAGCCGGCCGGCACCTGCCCGGTGATCCGGATGCCGGCGTCGTCGGCGATGTGGGCCAGGGCGTGCTGCGTGACCGCCGGGTGCTCGCCGAGGAGGGCGTGGTCGTGGTGGTCGTCACGGTCGGCCTCGCAGACGGCGCCATCCTCACCGGGCCCGAGATCATCACCCGAGGTTGGGTCTACGCGCCCGAAGCCGAGGAGCTGCTCGACGAGTGCGCCGAGGCGGTGCGCCAGGCCATCAAGGTGGTCTTCGCCGATGCCAAGACGCCCGACCTCGACTCGCTCCAGCGGGCCGTGCGCCGCACCGCCGGCCGGTTCGTGAACGACCGCACCAAGCGCAAGCCCATGATCGTGCCCGTGGTCATGGAGGCCTGAGCTTGCCGTCCTCGGCTGCCTGATGCCCGAGCTGCCTGAGGTGGAGACCGTTCGGCGGCAGCTTGAGCCGATCGTGGTGGGGCGGCGCATCGCCGAGGGATGGGGGCACCCGTCGCCCAAGTTCAGCTCCGCGACGCACGCCGCGGGCGCCACGGTCGAGCGGGCGGAGCGCCGGGGCAAGTACCTCTTGTTCAGCCTCGACGACGGTCGCGAGCTGATCGTCCACTTGGGCATGACCGGCCAGCTGCGCATCAGACCCGGCGAGATCGACCCCTACGTGCGGGCCTGGTGGGCGCTCGACGACGGCCGGGTGCTCGAGCTGCGCGACGTGCGCCGCTTCGGGCGCATCGCGGTTGTGCCGGCAGGGGAGTGGCGGTCGCTGCCCACCCTGGCGGCGCAGGGTCCCGAGCCGTGGGACGGCGCGCTCGACGACGGCGGCCTCTGGCGCAACCTGCGGCGGAGCACCGCGCACGTCAAGACGCAGCTCCTCTCGCAACGACCCATCGCTGGGGTGGGGAACATCTACGCCGATGAGGCCCTGTGGCGCGCCGGGGTGCACCCGGCACGGCGCTCGGTCACCCGCAAGGAGGCCGATCGGCTGCTCGTCGACCTGCGGGCCGTCCTCGAGCAGGGGATCGCCAACGGTGGGACCACGCTGCGCGACTACCGCAACGCCGAGGGCGATCCCGGCCGCAACCAGCTCGAGCTCGGCTGCTACGGCCGGGCCGGCGAGCCCTGCGGGCGCTGCGGCACCGAGCTCCGGCGCTCGGTCGTCGACGCCCGCGGCACCACCCACTGCCCGAGCTGCCAGCCCCGCCGCTGACCTCCTCGCCCCGCGCCACCGCTCCTCCGGCGGCTGGCCCCGTGGCCGGTGCGTCCCGTGTGGCGGGAGTGGCTGGTGTTACGGTTGGTGGCACAGTGGCCACAACCCAGCGACCCCGTTCTGGGGGCACGAAGCGCGCTCCGGCCAGGAAGAAGAGCGCTCCGCCGCCCTCGTTCTTCGACCGTCTGATCAGCGCGCTCGCCGCTGGCCTGGCCGGTCACGGCAGCGATGTCGTCGGCCTGCTCTGCCTTGGCCTCGGGCTCGTGGCCGGGCTCGGCATCTATGCCGACGCCGCCGGCCCGGTGGGCCGAGGCCTCGACGACACCATCGGCACGCTCGTGGGCTGGGGCCGCCTGCTCGTGCCCCTCGCCCTCGTCGGCGCCGGCGTGGTCCTCGTCCGCGGCGTTCCTGACGACGACGATCCGGGGGCCCGCTCGCACGTATGGGTGGGTGGGCTCCTCATGGCCATCGCGGGCTGCGGTCTGCTCCACCTCGCCGGCGGCCGCCCTGGGCTCGCGGCCCCCACCGCGGAGCTGGCCCGCGCCGGCGGGTTGCTCGGCATCGCCGCCGCGGGGCCCTTGGCTGCCGGCTTGGCCCCATGGGGTGCTGGCCTCCTGCTCGGCGCCGTCGCGCTCGCGGGCCTCGTCGTGCTCACGCGCGTCCCCGTGCGCGTCGCCGCTGAGAGCACCGCAGCCGGGGTGCGGCCGGCCGGAATGGCCATCAGCGCCTACCTCCGCCAGGTGTACGAGACGCTCTTCTCGATCGGCGAGTCGGCCGACGGGCTCGCACCCACCGACGACGTGCGGGTGTTCGATCAGGACGACGCGCCGGACGATCCCGACGTGGGGAGCTCCCGCAAGCCTCGTGTGCGCAAGCCCAAGGTCGACGTGCCGGCCCTCATCCCCGATGTCGATCCCACGCAGCTCGACCTCGAGCTCGGCCCGGCGGTGAAGGGCTCGCCCTGGAAGCTGCCACCGCTGTCGCTCCTGCACCGCAGCGGCACCCAAGAGGTCGACAAGGCGGCTGTCGAGCAGGCCGGTCGAGTGCTGGAGCAGGCCCTCGCGCAGCACGGCGTGGAGACGAAGCTCGTCGGGATGGTCGTCGGCCCGTCGGTCACCCGCTACGAGCTCGAGCTCGGACCTGGGGTGAAGGTGGCCCGCGTCACCAGCCTCCACAAGGACATCGCTTATGCGATGGCCTCGCCGGACGTGCGCATCCTCGCGCCCATCCCCGGGCGCCAGGCCATCGGCGTGGAGGTGCCCAACACCAACCGTCAGATCGTGGCGCTCGGCGACATCCTCGCCTCTGTGGAGGCCAAGCGGGCCACCCATCCGCTCGAGGTGGCCGTGGGTCGGGACATCAACGGCAAGGCCGTCCTGATGAACCTGGCCACCATGCCCCACATCCTCATCGCCGGGGCCACCGGTGCCGGCAAGTCGAGCTGCCTCAACTCGCTCATCACGTCGATCCTCATGCGATCCACCCCGGACCAGGTCCGCATGATCCTCGTCGACCCCAAGCGGGTGGAGATGGGCCAGTACGACCGGCTCCCGCACCTGCTCACCCAGGTGGTCACCAACCCCAAGAAGGCTGCCAACGCGCTGTCGTGGGCGGTGCGCGAGATGGAGCGGCGCTACGACCTGCTTGCCGAGGTCGGCTTCCGTGACATCACCGGCTACAACGCAGCCTTCGATCGCGGCGACCTCCCCAACGAGGTGTCTCCCTCCGGGGAGGTCACCCGTGAGTTCCCCCGGCTGCCGTTCATCCTCATCGTGATCGACGAGCTCGCCGACCTCATGATGGTGGCCGCCCGCGACGTGGAGGACTCGATCTGCCGCATCGCGCAGATGGCGCGCGCGGTGGGCATCCACCTCGTGATCGCCACGCAGCGACCGTCGGTCAACGTGATCACCGGCGTCATCAAGGCCAACGTCCCCGCCCGCCTCGCCTTTGCCGTGTCCTCGGCCACCGACAGCCGTGTGATCCTCGACCAGCAGGGGGCCGAGCGGCTCATCGGCAAGGGCGACATGCTCCTGCTCGGGCCGACGTCGTCGGCGCCGTCGCGCATCCAGGGCTCGTGGGTGAGCGAGGAGGAGGTCCGCAAGATCGCGGGCGTGTGGAAGCGCCAAGCCCCCGAGATCACCTATGACACCGAGGTGCTGGGCCACGACGACCACGGAGCCGTGTCCACAGGCGTGGGCGGCGGTGCCGTCAGTGATGACGATGACGACCTCATGCGCCAGGCCATGGAGCTGATCGTGCGCTCACAGCTGGGCTCCACCTCGATGTTGCAGCGCAAGCTGAAGGTGGGCTTCGCCCGCGCCGGTCGGCTCATGGACCTGCTCGAGCAGCGGGGGGTGGTGGGACCGTCCGAAGGGTCCAAGGCTCGTGCCGTGCTCATGTCGGTCGAGGAGCTCGAGAACGGCATGGAGCAGGGTGAGATCTAGACACTCCGGCACAACTGCGCACGATCCGGGCCGATCGGACTACGGAACGCGCGGGGGCCACCACCTATGATGGCTGGCTGGTGGGAAGCGGCAGCACTGGGGTGATCGCCGTGGCGCGGGCCAGAGCGAGGGTGGTGAGACAACGGACATGATGCGACGCCCGCACTTCGTCGGCCCGGCGCTGCTCATCGCGGCCGTGGTGGTGGCCGTGTCGCTGGGTCCCGTCGTTCCCTGGCGCTCGCGAGCGGGCGCCGACCGCTTGCTCGAACGAGCGCTGGTCTCCGTGACGGTGCCGCCCACCACGGCCGTCCCGACCACCGTCCCGCCGCCGCCGCCGCCGCCACCGACCGCACCGCCCACCACGGTTCCCCCGCCCCCGGCCCCCGCCCCGGCCCCGCCCGCCAAGTTCACGCTGGCGCCCTATCGCGGCCTGGGCGCGTGGCTCGACGTCTACGACTGGTCGACCTACTACGCCCGGTACTCGCCGGCCGTCGAGGTCGATGCCATCGATGCCCTCGCCGCGCAGGGAGTGCAGACGCTCTTCATCCAGGCCACCCGCTGGGACGCTCCGGTCGACATCCTCGAGCCCGAGCGTCTCCAGGCGTTCATCGACCGAGCCCACCAGCACGGCATCGCCGTAGTGGGCTGGTACCTGCCGACGCTCGAGGATCCCTCGCGCGACCTGCAGCGCCTGCTCGCCATCGCCGCCATGTCCGTCGATGGCGTCGCCGTCGACATCGAAGCCCGCAACGTCGGCGACGCCGCCGAGCGCAGTCGGCGCCTCGTGCAGCTGTCGACGGCGCTGCGGGCGGCCCTTCCCGGCGAGGTCATCGGCGCCATCCCGCTCGAGCCCGTGCTGATGGAGGACATCAACCCGCGCTTCTGGCCCGGCTTCCCTTGGGCCGAGATCGCGCCGAGCTACGACGTGTGGCTGCCGATGTCCTACTGGACCAATCGCCGGGGCGACTCACCCTGGCGCGACGCCTACCTGTACACGGCCACCAACATCGACCGTCTGCGAGCCCACATCGGACGCCCGGACGCACCGGTGCACGTGCTGGGCGGCATCGGCGATGCCACCACGGCCAGCGACGTCATCGGCTTTCGCATCGCGGGCACGGAGCGGGGCGCCATCGGGGGCAGCATCTACGACTTCCGCACCACGGCTGCTCCGCTCTGGCCCGAGCTGCTCCCGTTCCGCGGCTTGCGCCCCTAAGCCAGTCCGTTGGTGCTGCGGGACACAGCGCACGGGGGTTGACGGCCGGGTAACTTCGGCGCCCGATGTTCGATCTCGCCACCGCCGCCGTCGAGGGAGCTCTGGCGGCAGGTGCCACCTACGCCGACGCTCGCATCATGATCGTGCGCTACGAGTCGATGAGCGCGAAGAACCGGTCGATCGAGGGGCTCACGCAGAGCGAGACGGCGGGGATCGGCGTGCGCGCCTTGATCGGCTCGTCGTGGGGCTTCCAGTCGACGCCTGAGCTCACGGTCGCCGCCGCGCGGCGGGCGGGGGAGCGGGCGGCGGCGGTGGCCCGTGCGAGCGCCCGCGTGGCGGGTCCTGCCGTGGAGCTGGCCCCGGCCCCCGTGGTGGAGGCCTCGTGGAGCAACGAGTTCGTCGAGCACCCGCTTGACGACGTCGACCTCGGCGAGCGCGCTGACCTCCTGGTCGAGGTCACCGGTGTCATCGCCGACGCCGGCGTGCCGCTGGCGCAGGCCAGCCACCAGATCTGGGACACCGAGAAGTGGTTCGCCTCCAGCGAGGGCAGTCGGATCGACCAGCACATCGTGGAGTGCGGCGCCGTCATCGACGCCACCGCCATCGGTGACGGCGAGACCCAGCGGCGCAGCTTTCCCGGCGTACGGGGCCAGTTCGGCACGCGCGGCTGGGAGCTCGTCCGCGAGCTCGACCTCGTGGGCAACGGCGCGCGCATCGCGGAGGAGGCGCAGGCGCTCCTGCGCGCCCCGCAGTGCCCTGAGGCCACCACCACCCTGATCCTGGGCAGCGAGCAGATGGCGCTCCAGATCCACGAGTCGGTGGGCCACGCCATCGAGCTCGACCGCATCCTCGGGTGGGAAGCCGCCTTCGCGGGCACCTCGTGGCTCGACCCCGCGCAGCTCGGCACGCTCCGGTACGGCTCGGATCTCATGAACATCACCGCCGATGCCACCCTGCCCGGCGCCCTGGGCAGCTTCGGCTACGACGACGAGGGCGTGCCCGCGCAGGCGGTCGACATCGTGCGGGACGGGACTTGGGTGGGCGTGCTCTCCGGGCGCGATTCGGCGCCGCTCATCGGGCTCCCCTCCGGGGGGATGGTCCGGGCCGACGGCGCGGCCTGCATCCCGATGGTTCGCATGACGAACGTGGGCCTGCTGCCGGGCGACAGCTCGCTCGCCGAGATGATCGCGGCCACCGATGACGGTGTCTACATGGACACGAACCGGTCGTGGTCGATCGACGACAAGCGCCTGAACTTCCAGTTCGGGTGCGAGATCGCGTGGGAGATCAAGGACGGCGAGCTCGGGCAGATGCTCAGGAACCCGACCTACACCGGCATTGGCCCGCGCTTCTGGGCCTCGATGGACATGGTCGGCGCCCCCGACGAGTGGGTCTTCTGGGGCACCGCCAACTGCGGCAAGGGCCAACCGATGCAGGTGGGCCACACGGGCCACCCGTCGGTGCCGGCGCGCTTCACCGACGTCCGGGTGGGCGTGCGCTGATGGGCGCGGCCTGGGATCCCTCGTGCGATCCCATCGTGCGGGACGGCGTCGCGATCTGCCAAGAGGTGCTGGCGCTCGTCGGCGATCGGGGAGAGGCGCTGGTCACCCGGGGCAGCGGACGTCGCGCCCTCACCCGCTTCGCCAACAGCCGCATCCACCAGAACATGGACGTCGACGACCACCACGTGCGGCTTCACGTCGTGACGGACGGGGGGCGCTCGGCCCAGGCGACCACCACCCGCGTTGACCGCGAGGGCCTATCCCGTCTCGTCGAGGGCGCCCTGGCGGCGGCGGCGCTCCTGCCCGCCGACCCGACCTTCCCCGGGCTGGCTGGGCCGGCTCCCGTCGCGACGGTCGACCACCACGACGCCGACACTGCTGCAGCA
Source organism: Acidimicrobiales bacterium (assembly GCA_046595835.1). Taxonomy (GTDB): domain Bacteria; phylum Actinomycetota; class Acidimicrobiia; order Acidimicrobiales; family VFJN01; genus VFJN01. The sequence goes on from JBKJSO010000410.1 coordinate 6,845, forward strand.
ACACCCGACGCGCGCGCCGGCGTCGTGGCCGACTTCGTCGCCACCGGCGTGGGGCTCGAGTCGGCCGGCTACTGCTCCACCGACAGCGACGTGCACGTGCTGTGCTCCAGCACCGGCTTGCGCTGCACCAGCCGATCGACGATGGCCCAGATCGACGCCATCCACCGCGCCGCCGCCGTGTCGGGTCCGCCCACGGACGGCTACGGGCAGATCACGTCGGCGCGCCTCGCCGACCTCGACGGCC
>JBKJSO010000424.1:0-5973 GCA_046595835.1 Acidimicrobiales bacterium
GCCCGCCCGGGGCGCCTACCTCCTCCTCGAACGCGGACCGCTCACACCCGCAACCAGCCTCGCCACCGTTCCCGGCGTGGCCGGCCTGTGGTCGTTCGTGGGCACCGGCTCGCTCCATGATCGCCTCGCCGCCACCCTGGGCCGCTGCCTCACCATCTGCTACCTCGACGCGGACCCTGTGGCGACGGCCGAGCTGATCGCCGAGGAGCTCGCCGGGCGGTGGGCGACGAGCGAGGTGGTCCCACTGCTCGCGGCGCCGTTCGTCAGCGTGGTGCCCTGGGCCTGGGATCGGGCCCTGCCCGCCGGCTGATCGGCGCCATCACAGCGCGGCGACGACCTGGACCATGGCGCCGAGCTGCTCGATGTAGTGCTCGACGCTGTGGTGCACGAGGCGCAGGCTCAGCATGGTGGCGCCGGCCTGGCGCAGCGCTCGGGCGGTGTCGCCAGCCGCGGCGGGCTCGCCGAGCGGGTCCATGGGCCGCTGGTTCTGGAGGACGATCTCCAGCGGCTGCTCGCGCTCGGCCCATGCCGACGTGGCTCGCGCCGCCGCCACCGTGCGCTCGACGTCGTCGGCCCGCAGGCCGAACGGGCACCATCCGTCACCGAGCTCCACCGCCCGCCGCAGGGAGCGGGCGGTGCGACCACCGATCCAGAACGGCACGTGCTCCTGGAGGGCGCACGGGTCGACCACCATGCCCGAGAACCGGTAGTGCGAACCGTCGTACGACGGCATGGGCTGCGACATCGAGGCACGAAGCGCCCGCAGGTGGTCGTCGGCGCGGAGGCCGCGGTCGTCGAACGGCACGCCGAGGAGCTCGAACTCCTCCTGCAACGAACCGACACCGAGCCCAAGCACGAGTCGCCCGCCGGAGATGCGGTCGAGGGTGCCGTAGCGCTTGGCGATGTCGAGGGGGTGGTGGTAGCCGAGCACGAGCACGTCGGTGGCGAGCCGAATCCGCTCGGTGTGGGCCGCGAGGTAGCCGAAGGTGGCCAGCGGGTCCCAGTATCGGCCTCCCCGCGCGGCCACCGCCTCCTCAGGCACGGCCACGTGCTCACTGCACGTGAGGTGGTCGTAGCCGAGCGCCTCGGCCGCTCGGGCGATGCGCGCCACGTCGTCGATCGTCCCGGTGCGCTCCCAGCCGGCGTGGCCCCCCGGCACCATCGTGAGCACCGGCGTGAGGATGCCGAGGCGCAGCGAGCCATCAGCGGCCACGGTCATGGCCGACCCCCCTGCGCGCGCATCCCACGTACGGCCCCATCTCGAAAGCGGAACCTACCGCCTCCCCGAGGACTCGGTACCGCCTGTTGCGGGTAGTCGGGCGGTAGCGTGGCGAAGGAGGGACCGTGGTGGGACAACCTGACATCCACTCCGGACGCTGGGCGCACGCGGTCCAGCTCTACGACGCCGACCACGACCTGACGCGATCGGTGGGCGAGTACCTCGCCGCGGGGCTGCGGGCCGGCGAGACAGCCATCGTCGTGGCGACCGCCACTCATGCTCGATCCTTCGGTGCGGCGCTCGACGCGGCCGGGGTCGATGTGGACGACATGACGCACCAGGAGCGGCTGGTCGTCATCGACGCCGACGGCGCCCGTGCCCAGATCATGGACGGCGAGCGGCCCGACGCGGCGGCCTTCGCCTCCGTCCTCGGGGACCCGATTCGAAGGTCGGTCGCCACCACAGCGGTGCGCGTGTATGGGGAGGTCGTCGACCTCCTGTGGCAGGACAACCTCGTGGTGGCCGCCATGGAGCTCGAAGGGATGTGGAACGAGCTCGGTCGCCAGCTCCCGTTCTCTCTGTTCTGCGCCTATCACGTCAAGGCGACGCCGGGCGCGCGCGATCACCCCGCCATCACCGACGTCTGTCACGCCCACTCCGAGATCATCGGTGCGGGCGCCCCGCGCTTGTCGCCGCTCGCCGACCCCGGCCCGCCGGAGCGGGAGGTCGCTCAGCTCTTTGCCCGCGCGAACGACGCGCCCCGGGCCGCCCGCCAGTTCGTCACCGAGGCGCTGCGGGGCTGGGGGCACGACGATCTCATCGACCCGGCCGCACTCGTCGTGACGGAGCTGGCCACCAATGCCGTGCTCCACGCCTGGTCGAACTTCCTGGTCACGGTGGCGTGCCGTCCCGACAGCGCCGTGCACATCAGCGTCACCGACTGGGGGCCCGCCCTGCCGCTCCCCGACGATCCACCGCCGACGGCGACCTCCGGGCGCGGTCTGCGACTCGTCGAGACCGCCAGCACCCGCTGGGGGACCGAGCTCACCGGGGACGGCAAGGTCGTCTGGGCCGAGCTGCACAGCTGAGGCCGCATCGAGCCGGAAAGCGACCTCCATCTGACAGAGTGGCCGCGTGAGCTGGCCGACGTGGGATCAGGCGCTCGTCGTCGCCATGCTGAGCGCGCTCGTTGCGCTTGGCCTGCGTCGCTACGGCTCGACCAGACCGGGCACGACGGGACGGTCCGTCGCCGTAGAGCACGCCGCTCGGGAGCTCGCCTTCGTGGCGTCGCTCTACGCGGTGTGGCAGGTGGCCCACGCGCTCCCGCTTGCGCAGGATGGCGGCGCCGTCGCCCGAGCCCGCCAGATCGTGCGACTCGAGCACACCCTGCACCTCCCCACCGAGCTCTCGCTGCAGCACCTCGTCCTGCGCCACGACTGGCTGGCCTGGCCGACGAGCCTCTACTACGCCGGCGTGCACGTCCCGGCGCTGATCGCGTTCGTCGTGTGGCTCTACGTCCGCCACCGTGACGACTACCCGCACTGGCGCAACGCTCTCGTGGTCGTCACGGGGCTCTCGCTGTTCATCCGCTTCGTGCGCGTCGCGCCGCCCCGCTTCCTCACCGACTTGGGCTACATCGACATCTCCGAGCGCTTCGGCCCGTCGATCTACGGTCCGGTGGGCACCGGCGTGTCAGATCAGTTTGCGGCGATGCCGTCGATCCACGTGGGCTGGGCGGCGGTGGTGTCGTGCGGCATCGTGGCCACGAGCACCAGTCGATGGCGCTGGGCGTTCATGGCCCATCTCGTGATCACGATCCTGGTGGTGGCGGCCAGCGGCCACCACTGGTGGCTCGACGGCGTCGCCGCGATGGTCCTGCTCCCTGTCGGGTTGCAGGCGGACACGCTGGCCCGGCGGTGGCGGGCGACGCGTGACGCCGCCGAGCCGGCGCGTGCCGTGGTGCGTCAGCCCGGAGGAGCGAAGAACTCGAGTGCGATGTTGTCGGGGTCGCGGAAGGACAGGCCCGACCCGTAGGGCGCGTCGACCACACCGCCGTGCTTGATGCCGAGCTCGTCGAGGCGGCTTTCCCACTGCTCGAGCTCCCCGCGGTTCGCGCACCCGAAGGCCACGTGGTCGAGCCCTGGGCGAAGCTCGTCGAAGGCATCGGAGCCTGATGGGCTCTTGTGCTCGTGGATCCCGAACAGCGTGCCGCCCATCAGCCACACGACGTGGTGGAACGGTCCGGTGTCCTCGTCGAGCACGGCTGGCACCCCGATGAGGCGCTCGTACCACGGACGACTGCGACCGAGATCGCTGACCGTCACGGCAACGTGAGCGAGGGGCGGGAAGTCCGGCATCGTGTACCTCCAGGTGAGACGTTTCGCCTGGGCACCGTAGACGGATCATCAGTGGCTTGCTCGGGCATCGCCGACTTCGGGAAGACTCGCCCGCATGGACCGATCGCAGGCGCCCCGAGCTCGCCATCGTGCGGGTGCGGGCGGACTCAGGCACGGGAGGTCCGATTGAGGACTCGCCTCGCCATTGGGATCGCGGCGCTCGCACTGACGCTGGTCGGCACGATCGCGGGGAGCGACGACGACTTCCCCGTGGGTCCGTTCCGCATGTACGCCACCTCGGCCCGGGCCACCGGCACCGTGCGCACCGCCCAGCTCTACGGTGTGCTCGCCGACGGCACCGAGGTGCCCCTCGAGGCGCACGAGGTGGGGCTGCGCCGCGCCGAGCTGGAGGGCCAGCTCCCGCGCTTCCGCAAACACCCCGAGCTGCTCGGCGCGCTGGCCCGGCCCGAGGACGTCAGCGTGCGGCTCGTCGAGCGCGTTCGCCACGTCGTCGATCGCAAGCTCCAAGGCGACGAGCAGGTGCGGGTGGTCGCCGCGTGGCACCGATGACCGACCGCGTCCTGTGGCTCCGGCGGATCGTCTACACGTTCGTGTGGTTCGACGTGCTCGTGTTCACCCCGTGGGTGCGCGACCACGCCGACGTGCCACGCGATCTCTACCAGCCGTTGCACATCGCCCGCCTGCTCCACCTTCCCACGCCCACTCCGTTCCTCGTGAACGCCGTGATGGTCGCTCTGCTGGCATCCGCAGCGGTGGCGGCGTGGGGCAAGGCGCCTCGCGTCGCGGGGACCGTCGTGGTCGTCCTCTACCTCGAGTGGATGCTGATCGCGTTCTCCTACGGCAAGGTCGACCACGACCGCTTCACGTTCCTCGTGGCGCTGGCCGTGCTCCCCACCGTGCACCGCAGCCGCGCCGACACCGCGGCCTTCGCCGTGCGCTCGATCCAGGTCGCGGCGGTGCTCACCTACCTGCTGTCGGTGTACGCCAAGCATCGCTTTGGTGGGGGTCTCGGCGCCTGGGTCGACTCCACCACGCTGCTGCGGGCCATCGCCCGGCGGGGCACGTTCCTCGGCGACGCGCTCACCCACGACCCGTCGGTCCTGCACGTCGGCCAGTGGCTGCTCGTCGCGATCGAGCTGCTGTCGCCCCTGCTGCTCGTGCCGGGCCGGGTGGGTCGCACCATGCTTGCCGTGGTGGTGGCGTTCCACCTGCTCACGTTCGCAACGGTGACGATCATCTTCCTTCCCCACGTCGTGTGCCTCACGGCGTTCCTGCCGCTGGAGGAGCTGCGGCTCCCGATGGGGAGCCATCGCAGACGGGCACCGCTCCCCACAGGTCGTGGTGCATGGCCAGCGTGAGACCCGCTCGCGCCGCGTCGACGCCCGCTGTCACGTCGTTCCTCCGGTTGGCGAGGACGGCGAGACGGTGGAGCAGCTCGGCCTTCCAGCAGAGATCGCCGGGTCGGTTCGGCTCGATCGACTCCGCTCTGGTGTCGATAGGAGCGGGCCACTGTGGCTACACTGATAGTCACAACCGTGGAGGTGTGTCGGATGCGTCACGTTGGTGTCCGTGAGTTCAAGGATCAGGCGACGTCGATGATGAGTGCCGGTGAGACACTCGTCATCGAGCGTCATGGGAAGCCGATCGGCTTCTTCGTGCCCGTCGACGCCAAAGATCGCCGGCGGGGCCGCGCCGCTCTGGGCCGCCTCGGCCAGGCGGTCGAGGCCGTGCTCGGCGAGACCGGACTCGACGAGGATCAGCTGGTTCGCGAACTCACGGAGAAGCGTCGCCGCTGATGCGCTTGGTGGTCGACACCAACGTGCTCGTCGGCGACTTACTCAGGTCCGCCGGTCGTGAACGGCTCGCTGATGAGCGGCTCGATCTGTTTCTTCCAGAGCAGATGTGGGAGGAGGCCAAGGTCGAGCTGCCCCGTCGCGTGGCCGCGTTCACACGCCGACACGACCTGTCGGACACATCATCAGGAGCGCTTCTGGCGTCTCTCCTGGAGGCGATCGCAGCCAACGTTGCCGTCATCGACGAGCCCGTCTACGCCGCATATGAGGCCGAGGCCACGGCACGGTCCGTGCGGGACCCCGATGACTGGCCGCTCGTCGCCTGCGCACTCGCGCTCGATGCGGCGGTGTGGACACATGATGGTGACCTACTCGGCACGGGTGTCCCGACCTGGACAACCGAGACGGTGCAGGGGTGGCTCGATCGTCATGCGCAGACATAGCAGAAGGCGCGCTCCGAAGATCCTCAGCGAACCCCGAACAACCACAGAAGATCGGCGCGTATCCGACACCCGTTCTGGACCGGCCCTCGTCGGAGCAGAGCGCCGATCAGGTGCGGGGCTGCATCAGCTCCACTCGGTTGCCGAAGGGGTCGTAGACGTAG
>JBKJSO010000100.1:0-4692 GCA_046595835.1 Acidimicrobiales bacterium
GTTGGGTTGTCTCGAAGCCGAGGCTTCGGGCACGGCCATCGCGGCCCGCACCGGTCGACCGGCCATCGAGGCATCGATGGAGGAGCGGCAGCGAGCAGGGCGGCTGGTGGGGCGAGCGGTCGGGTCGGTCGCCAACCTGCTCGACCTGCGCCTCGCGGTGGTGGCCGGCTCAGTGGCGCTCGGCTACGGGGACCCGTTCTTCGACGCCGCCCAAGCCGAGCTCGACCGCACCGCCCGCCTTGCCTTCTCCACGGGGGCGCGCATCCGGCGCGCCGGCCTCGGTGATGAGGGCCCGCTCGTGGGCGCAGCGGCGGTGGCCTGGCGTGCCATGGGCATCAACATCGGCATCAGCTGAGTCTGAGGACTGGGGCGTTGGTCGCCGGCTCGGATCGGACAGCCTCCCGGTCGTCAGCCCTCTGGGAGGTCGAGTCCTAGTTGTGGGTCGAACTGGGTAGGTACACGGAGTCGGCGTCGCTCAGGCGCTGTCCCGGCCAAGGAGCACCACCCAAATGGCAATCATCCGCAACGACGACGGCACCCTCGTGGTCCCGGTCGCCGCCGCACAGCAGCAGCCCCTCGACGACGAGACCGGCTCCAGCGGCGAGCCGACCCCCGCCGAACCCACGACCCGGGTCCTGCATCCCGGCGAGGGCGGCTACGACGAGGCCCTCGCCCAGTGGGACGACGAGCAGCACCCCGACCGGGGCGAAGCCGTGTCGACTGCAACCGGTCGCCAAGAGGCGATGAGCCTCGTGCACGCTGTCGCCGAGTCGCCCGACCATGCCGTCGCCCCAGCCGTTGCCGCACTGGACGACCCCGAAGCCAGCGCGGAGGCACTGCGCCACGTCCTCGTCGGCGGTGTCCACGCGGTGGAGGACTTCGCATCGGAGGTGGCAGAGGCCGAGGGGGGCGAGCCGCTGGCCGCCCACGAGGCGACCAAGATCATCGGTGAGGTCCTCGCCGAGCTCGACTGATCTGGGCCGCCCGCTCGTCGGTCGCCCTCACGACAGTCGAGACCATCAGGCGCGTGGGCCCAACCGAGCTCAGAGGCGGCGGCTACCGTCGGCCTCGATGGACCCCACCTACCCGCCCGAAGCCGATGCCTATCGAGAGAAGGTGCAGGCGTTCCTCGCCGAGCACCTGCCCGCGGGATGGCGCGGCATCGGGGCGCTCGAGCGGGGCGAGGTGGAATCGTTCACGCGCACCTGGCGTGAGACCCTCCGCGACCACGGGTACCTGGCGTCGTCGTGGCCCAAGGCGTACGGCGGCCCCGGGCTCACCGCCCTCGAGCAGGTGATCCTCGCCGAGGAGTTCCAGCGAGCCGGTGTGCCGCTCGGCGGCACCAACGACGTGTTCTCGATCCAGATGGTCGGCAACACGATCCTGCAGTGGGGCACCGACGAGCAGAAGCGCCACTTCATCCCGCGCATCCTCTCCGGCGAGGACATCTGGTGCCAGGGGTACTCCGAGCCCAACGCCGGCTCCGACCTCGGGAACCTCGGCTGCCGGGCCGTGCTCGACGGTGATGAGTGGGTGATCAACGGCCAGAAGATCTGGACCTCGGCCGGACATCTGGCCAACTGGATCTTCGTGCTCACGCGCACCGATCCCGAAGCCGGCAAGCACAAGGGCATCACGTTCCTGCTGTGCCCGATGGACCAGCCCGGGGTGGAGGTGCGTCCCATCAAGATGCTCTCGGGCGAGTCCGAGTTCAACGAGGTGTTCTTCACCGACGCCCGCTGCCCGAAGGACAACGTCATCGGCGAGGTGCACGGCGGCTGGGCCGTCGCGATGACCTTGCTGGGCTACGAGCGCGGCGAGGCGGCGGCCACCTTCCCGCTCATGTTCCGCACCGAGCTCGACCGGCTCATGGCGCTCGCGAAGGAGCGGGGGGCAACCGCCGACCCGCGCACCCGCCAGCAGCTGGCGTGGTGCCACAGCAAGGTCGAGATCATGCGCTACCTCGGCCTGCGGGCGCTCACGCAGTTCCTGCACGGGCACCATCCCGGACCGGAGGCGGGCACGTTCAAGCTCTACTGGAGCGAGTACCACCGAGTCGTGTCCGAGCTGGCCGTCGACATCTTGGGGGCTGACGCGATGGCGCCGAGCGGTCGGTGGCCGGCGTCGTCGTTCCAGACCGACGACCCCGGCGCGCCCAACGACAGCGCCAGCTGGGTCGGCACCTTCTTCAACGCTCGGGCCGGCACGATCTACGCAGGCTCCAGCGAGATCCAGCGCAACATCGTGGCGGAGATGGTGCTGGGTCTGCCCAAGGAGCCACGAGGCGACGCCGGCTCCTGGCGCGAGCAGCAGGCGGCCAGGTCCTGAAGCTCCGCTGGGCGATGGCGTCGCTGGTGGTCGTGCTTCGCCACCCATCCTTGTGGGCCACCGGGCTGCGCCAGGCGATCGTGCTCGCACCACGCGGGTGGTGGCGGCGACCGCCGTTCCTCCCGCTGCCCGCTCCTGACTACCTGCGGTTCCGGTTGGAGACCGCCTACGGCGGGGCCGGCGAGCAGCCGCCGCCACCCGAGGACCTGGTCACGTACCTGCGCTGGTGCCGCGACCTTCCCGCTCAGTGAACGAATCGAGACGCCCACGGCGCTCGCCGCGGCAGTAGCGTACCGGCGATGTCGGGCGCACTCGTGCTCAACGCCACCTATGAGCCGCTGTGCGTCGTGCCCAGCCGCCGGGCGGCCGTCCTCGTGCTGGCGGAGCGCGCCGAGATCCTCCACGACACGGGTCAGTCGCTGCACTCCGAGCACCTCACCGTGCCCGTCCCATCGGTGATCCGGCTGCGCACCTTCGTGAAGGTGCCCTTTCGGCGCCGGGCTCCGCTCAACCGGCGCGGCATCTTCGCCCGCGACGGCCACCGCTGCCAGTACTGCGGGGGCAGCGCCGAGAGCATCGATCACGTCATCCCGCGGAGCAAGGGCGGCGAGCACCGGTGGGAGAACGTGGTGGCCGCGTGTCGCCCGTGCAACCTGCGCAAGGGCGATCGCCTCCTGCACGTCACCTCGATGGAGCTTCGGGGAACGCCGCGCGTGCCGCGCGAGCTGAGCTGGGTCGTGGTGGCGGTGGGATCCGTCCCGGCCCACTGGGAGCCCTACCTCCACCCCGCCACCCTGTCCGCCTGATCGGATGACCTGGCCCGTCGCGGTGTTCCGGGAGGCCGCGTCCACCTTCCATGCCCGTCCCCTCCCGGATCCCATGGGGCGGTCGGCGTGGGTGTGCGAGCCCTCGGGGCCAGCGGTGGTGCTGGGAAGCGCCCAGCAGGACGACGTCGTCGATCGGGTCGCATGTGCTCGCGCCGAGGTCGAGGTGGCGCGTCGTCGCAGCGGCGGCGGCGCCGTGCTCGTGGAGCCCGGTTCGGTGCTGTGGGTCGATGTGCTGTTGCCGGCCGATGACCCCCTGTGGGAACCCGACGTCGGCCGGGCGTTCCTATGGCTCGGCGAGGTCTGGGCGGCGGCGCTGAGCGACATCGGGGCTCCGGCATCGGTGCACGCCGGGCCGTTGCTGCGGACCCCGTGGTCCGACCTCGTCTGCTTCGCCGGGCTCGGTCCGGGGGAGCTGACCGATGCGGCAGGACGCAAGGTGCTGGGTATCTCCCAGCGTCGCACCCGCGCCGGCGCCCGGTTCCAGTGCGCCGCCCTCGGCCGGTGGAACCCCGACGGGCTGGTGGCGCTTCTCGCGCTGTCGGGAGCGGAGCGCGAGGCGGCTCGTACGGCGATGAGCGATGTGGCCGGGGGAGCGGGCGTCGATCTCGACCTCCTCCTGCAGGCCTTCCTGCGCCTGCTGCCCTAGCCCCAGCGGTACGGGCCGTGGTGCGCGCCCCGCAGGGCCTCGCGGTCACCGCGCGGTGCGGCAGCCCGCGGTTCGCCAGGGTGCTGAGGTGGCATCGTCACCCACAGTGAGGCAGAGAGTGGCATTCAGTGGTTGACCATGGTGGTCAGAAGGCATACGGTGGCACGCAGCGGCACACGGGAGGGGGTTCCTGATGCGCCGGTCCACACGACACGAGGCAGCGACATGGCAGACGAGCGGGCCCTGTTCATCGGGACCCACGACCACGGGCTCGACGACAAGGGGCGGATGGTGCTGCCTGCCAAGATCCGTGCCCAGCTCGGTGAGAGCGGCGTGATCGCCAAGCTCGACGGCTGCCTGGGGCTCTGGACCCACGAGGGCTTCTACGAGGTGGCCACCGTGTTCGAGGACGCCGTCGAGGACGCCGAGACCGACGACGACCGCGAGGAGGCGCTCGACGCGCTGCGACAGTTCGTCGGCGATGCCGCCGAGATCACCCCGGACCAGCAGGGTCGCATCGTCATCAACTCGACCTTGCGGGAGTACGCCGGCTTGGGCTCGGAGGTGGTCATCAAGGGCCTCCTGCGCCGCGCAGAGATCTGGGACCGGGCGACGTGGAACGCGAAGGCGGAGCGTGGCGACGCCGCGGTCAGCCGCAACGTCCGCAAGCTCGGCATCACCGGTCGCCGCGCCCCGCGGTGACCAACACCACCTACAGCACACGAACAGGAAGGAGCGAGACGACAACTGAGATGCGAGGAGCGGCGTCGCTCCCCTGCAGCCCCCCGGGCAGCGCGATGGAAGGCCCCTTCTCCGCCCGCTTCCCATCGAGTCCGTTCCGGGGAGACATCCCGGCGGGCACCAGCTCTCCGGGGGGCTGCAGGTGAGCGA
>JBKJSO010000447.1:0-7435 GCA_046595835.1 Acidimicrobiales bacterium
GCTGCTCGCGACGCTTCCCCGCTACGCCGTTGTGTTTGGACTCTACGACGGCAAGGCCGACGCCGCGGTGTACAGCGACGTCGGAGCGGCCCTCGCACGCCAATTCCGCGACGGCGACTTCGCCATCGACATCGGGCGCAAGGTCCAGGGGACCGGGTTCATCCAGATCCTCACCGGTGCCATCTACACGATCATCGGCGCCACCAACATCGGCGGCTTCCTGGTGTTCTCATGGCTCAGCTTCTGGGGGCTGTACCTGTTCCACCGTGCCTTCGTCCGCGCCTGTCCTCACGGTGACCACCTTCGCTATGCGCGCCTCGTGTTCTTCCTACCGTCGCTGCTCTTCTGGCCCTCGAGCATCGGCAAGGAGGCATGGATCTGCCTGGGGCTGGGGATCTGTGCGTGGGGGGCGGCACGCGTGCTCACTGGGGCCCCCGGGGGGATCCTCTCCTGCGCGGCCGGGCTGACCGCCGTCGGCGCGGCCCGGCCCCACATCGCGGCGCTGATCGCGTTCTCCCTCGTGGCCGCCTACGTCTTGCGCCGCACACCCCGAACTGCCTCCGGGCTGGCCCCCTTCGGCAAGCTCGTCGGGATCATCGTGCTCGGTGGCGGCCTCATCATCGTGGTGGGCCAGCTCAAGAAGTTCCTCGGGGTCGACACCTTCGATCGCGAGTCGGTGCAGCTCTCGCTCGACGAGGTCACGCACCGGACCGGTCAGGGTGGCTCTTACATCCAGGGGACACACACCAACCTCTCGCCGACGAGGCTCCCCGCCGCGTTCGTGAACGTGGCCTTCCGGCCCTTCCCGTGGCAGGCCGGCAACCTCCAGGCGCTGTTCGCCTCAGCGGAGGGCATGTTCCTGCTGGCACTGTTCGTCACGGGCCGACGACGCCTGCTTGCCGCTCTCCGGGCGGTGCTGGACACGCCGTACGTGATCTTCGCCAGCACCTACAGCGTGCTGTTCGTCTACGGGTTCTCCAGCTTCGCCAACTACGGGATCTTGGTGCGCCAGCGCGTCCAGGTGCTCCCCTTCCTGCTGGCGCTCGTCTGCTTGCCACCGGCGATGGGCTCGCTGCGCGCCTCGGTCGTCCCTGCCCACGACGCGGCAACGAGCTGAGGACCCGGCTCGACATGACCATGAGCTACCAGCGAGCCCAGAACGTGCTGTGGCGGCGCACGGCAACGTCCGTCGTCATCCGGACGATCGATGGCCGTGGCGTGACGCTCAGTGCCACCGGCCGAGCTCTTTGGGATGCCCTCGCCGAGCCCCGCAGGCTCTCAGAACTGACGGATCTCCTGCATGCCGCCTTCGCCGATCCGTCAGGCGCACTGGACGGCGAGGTGGCGCAGACGCTCCGGCAGCTCGAGGCCAACGAAATGCTGGTGACCTCCGATGAGCGCTGACGAGGTCCTCCTCGGGGTGGCCGCGTGGGGCCTGGCGGGCGTGCCGACGCGGGTTCGTCTGCGGCCGCTCGGCGCCGACGAGTGGGACCGGGTGCTCGCAGCCGTGTCGGAGCAGCGGCTCTGGGGCCTGCTGGCCGCCTCAATCGCCGACGGCGACCTCCCCGCCACCGACGAGCAGGCGGCCCGCGCCGAAGCGCTGCACCGACTAGCGATGGACGCCGCGCTCGAGCTCGAGGCGATGGCGGTCGAAGCGGTCGGAGCGCTGGCTGAGCGGGGTGTCCGCGCCCGACTCCTCAAGGGCCTCGCAATCGCCCACCTCGACGAGCTCGACCCGAGCTTGCGCTGCTTCAGCGACGTCGACCTGCTCGTGGGTCCGGCCGAGCTTCCAACAGCAGTGGAGGTCCTGCGCACGTGCGGCTACCAGCGCGACCTCCCGGAGCGCCGAGCGGGGTTCGACCAGCGGTTCGCCAAGGAAGCCACGATGACGAATGCCCGCGCTCGAGAGGTCGACCTCCACCGCAGCCTGGTGCTCGGCTTCTTCGGCCAGTCCGTCGACCTCGATGACCTCTGGGCAGCGAGCAGCCCGGTCCTGCTCGCGGGGAGGGTCCACAAGGCGCTCGACCCCGACCGCCGGCTCCTCCACGCCTGCTACGCAGCGGTCCTAGGTGATCCCGCACCCCGCCTCGTGCTGCTGCGTGACATCGGGCTGCTCCTGACCGGCGGGCGTGTCGAGGTCGACAGCGCGCAGGATCTGGCTAGATCCTGGCGCGGGGAGGCGGTGCTGGCCGCAGGGGTCGCCACCGCGGCCGACGTCCTGGGTGGCAGTGAATGGCCGCTCGTGGAGTGGGCCCGGTCGTTCCGGGCCCCGCCGGGGGCCCGACGGGCCCTCAGGGCGTACCGGAGCCAAGGGGGCACGAACACACGCGTGCTGCTCTCTGGAGCCTTCGCCCCGATGAGCATCCGAGCGCGGGCCGCCTACCTGAGGGCCCTGGTCGTCCCCAGCCGCGAGTACGCCCGATCCCGCCGCCGGGCCGGACGACCTGCGGAGTTCAGCACCGGGTTGCGAGAGCTGCTCCGGCGTCGGTGATCGTTCCGTCGCCCAACCTCCGTCCGCGTCGCGGCCGTCCCTAGACTCGACGTTCGTGGCCGACCCTTCTGCGCTTGATGACACCTCGTCGCCAGCGGTGCGTCGGAACCTCATCACCGCCGCGATCGATGGTGAGCTGGTCGTCTTCGATCCGGAGAGCGCCAAGGTGCACCAGCTCGACCCGGTCGGGGCAGTGATCTGGCAGCTCCTCGATGGCGAGGCGACCCTCGCCGAGCTCATCGCCGACCTCGCCGAGGGATTCGGTGTCCCTGAGGCACAGGTCCGGGCCGATGTCGCGGCGCTCCTCGACAGCCTGCGAGAGCACGATCTGCTCGACGACGGCACCGCCACCGCCCCACCACCGAGCCCACCGGCGATGGCGGCGCCTCCCCGACCGGACTACCTCATCGACCCCCCCGCCCCGTGAGGGCAGTCCATCGACGCTCAGGTCTGGGCGACTCCCTTCACGATCGAGGTCGGCGCGCTTCGTGTGGTCGTGCGCGGCCACTCGGCGGGCCTCACGGCAGCCCTTCGAGCCGCGTTCGCGACCTACGTCGTCGATGACCAGCGCTCCATCGCCAACTACAGCCTTCGGCTCTCGGACGACCCGACGGTCTTCCACGCGCTGTATCAGGGGTCGTGCCTGGTCGTGGCGTCGCCCGACGCGGGCCGCGTCGTCGCCGCGCTCGTGCGTCACATCGAGGCCCATGCACCCACGCCGGCGGGGCTCGTCCCGGTGCAAGGCATCGCCATCGTGACGTCGGGCCGGGCCACGATCGTCCCAACGTTGATCGAGGACAACCTGCGCGACCTCGCGCGCCAGCTGAGCGCAGACGGCAGCCAGGTGCTCGACACCCACACCGTGCACCTCGACCTCGAGGCCCGCGAGGTCGTCGTCGCGCCACAGCTCGACCTCGACCGACGCGCGCTCGCGGAGGCTGTGGGCCTTGCACCCCCGCCCAGGCGCGCCGACCTGCCCGTGCCCGATGGCCGCTACCCAATCGACCGGTGGCTCCTCATGGAGCTGTGGGACCCACCGGGCCTGTACTCACGGGCGACAGCGACACGCCGCGCGGCGCTCGTCGTGCGAGGGGGCCCCCTGTCGGCCGGGCCGGACACCCTCGAGCGTCTCGCGCACCTCTTCGAGGCGGTCAGCGCGGAAGGGATCGACCCGCGCAGCCGTCGCGAGACGCTCGAGCTGCTGCGAGTCGAGGAGTGACCGGCGCCACTGCTGCGCCCCGCAAGGTCTCGGCCGACGAGCTCGCCGCGCACCGATGGGCGGTGGAGTCGCAGCGATACCGGGTCGTCGATCTCGACTTCGGGATCCGGTCAGACGATCCGGCCGTCGCCGCCTTCCTGGAGCGGGTCCTGACACCGTTTCGCGCGCCGGGGAAACCACAGCACTGGTACTCGTTCCTGTCGCTGGAAGCCGCCGGATCGAGGGTCAGCGTGCACTTCGACGCCCACCAGGTGCTCACCCCCGAGCGGCACTTCCTCGTGGGCATCTACCTGTGGCACCTCAACCAGCGGGTGATGCTCGAGACGACGTCGTTCCTCACGGTGCACGCCGGGGTCGTGAGCGCTGAGGGGCGATGCGTGCTGATCCCTGGCGACGCCGACGCCGGCAAGAGCACCCTCGTCGGGGCGCTTGTGGCGGCAGGCCTCGAGTACCTCAGCGACGAGGCCGCGCTCCTGCGCCTCGACGCGCCGCTGGTTGCTCCCTACCGGCGATCCCTGTCGCTGGAGCCGGGATCATGGGATCTGCTGCCCTCGCTCAGGCCGGCCCCCGATGCGGGGTACGACCAGCGCCACGCATGGCTCATCCCCGCGACCGACTTGCACCCTGACTCCCCGGTACGGGCCCACCACCCTGTCGCCATCGTGTTCCCGCGGATCACGCCGGGCACGCCCGCCCGGCTGCGCCGGCTCTCGCGGGCGGAGACCGTCCGCGCTCTGGCCCGTGGGGCGACCAACCTCGCCGCGCTCGGGGAAGCGGGCTTCCAGGCGATCGTGCAGACGGTCCAGGCGTCCACGTGCTGGGAGCTCTCGCTCGACGGCGTCGACGCTGCGGTGGACGTCGTCCGCGACCTGCTCACGAAGGGCGTGTGACCGTTACCCCTTTTCCACGCAGAGTGGTTGCGCTATGGTGGCCGTTGTCCCTGACAGAGGTCACGGGCGAAGGTGGAGAGGGCGGCAAATGGGCGAGTCGACAACCCGCGATGGCCTGAGCCGCCGCGACCTGATCAAGCGCAGCGCAGTCGCCGGTGCGGTGGTCTGGGCGGCCCCGGTCCTCGACAGCTCGGCGGCCTGGGGCTCGACGCCCACCGACTGCAACGAGTGCAACGGGCTCACGCTCTACTCCAAGTACGCGCCCGGGAACTCGAACACCGTCGGCAACCAGTGCCTCGCTCCGTGCCCGCCGGTGACGGTGATCAGCGGTGCAGTGGCGACGCAGTGCGGCCTCATCTCCGTCGACGACACCGTCAAGAGCGGCGAGAACCGCGCCGACATCTCGTTCAGCAGCCAGGTACGCCTGATCCGCACCTCCATCAAGTCCACGAACGACTGCTATGTCACAACCTGCGTGGACAACTTCTGCAGCGTGCGTCAGTACACCCCCAGCACCAACCCTCCGTGCAACACCGAGGCCACGCAAGGCACGCCGCTCGCGGGACCGCTCACGCCGCCGCTGTTCGAGTTCTTCGCTCCGAACACCACCACATCCTGCGGGTCGGCGCCCACGGGCACCCCGTGTGGCTGCGCGTCAGAGGTCCGACGCGTGAAGTACAACACCGACGGTGTCGGCAGGAACGGAACCCCACTCAACTTCGTGGAGATCCTGCTTTGCCTGAAGGGCACGTCGGTCCTCCCGCCAGGCTGCGCCTGATCCAGTTCGCCCCGCGTTGCGGCGGGCGATCGCTGCTGGGTACGAGGTGGCGGAGGTGGACGGGAATCGAACCCGCCGGACGGGGGTTGCCCGTCCCAACCGCGTTGAAGGCGGTGGAGCCCACCAGGTGCTCGGACACCTCCTCGGCGGCGTCGAACCTTAGGCCAAGTTCCGTTCGCTAGGTGATCGCGATGGCCGGGGCGCCCGCGGACACGTCACCGACGATCCACCACCCAACTTCGGCGAGCGCCCGCGCATCATTGGGATCGACGCTGGCCAGCAGTCCGCCGCTCGTCTGCGGGTCGACGGCCAATGCCACCAGGTCGTCAGATGCCCCGGCGACAGCCGTGAGGTGGCCCCCGAGGGCGACCCGATTGCGAGCATCGCCGCCAGTCCGGACGCCGCGCCCGGCCGCATTGAGCGCTCCGTCGAGCAGCGGCAGGGCGCTCGATCGGATCGTGACCTCGACATCGCTGTGCCCCGCCATCTCCCAGGCGTGGCCGAGGAGGCCGTAGCCGGTCACGTCGGTGCAGGCGTGGGGTCCAGCCGGTCCGCAGGCGTCACGCAGCTGCTGGGCGGCCTCCCGGTTGAGGCGACGCATCCAGGCGATGGCGGCGGCCTTGTCGCCCGGTCCGCCTCCTGCGAGCACGATCCCCGTGCCCAGCGGCTTGGAGAGCACGAGCACGTCGCCGGGCTGGGCACCTCCCTTGGTCCACACCCGATCGGGGTGGATCGTTCCCTGCACGGCGAGGCCGAAGATCGGCTCCTCACTGCGGATCGTGTGACCACCACCGACGACACCGCCGGCGTCGTGCACCACCTCGGCGGCCGCAGAGAAGATCGCCTCGATGGCCGCCACCGGCAGGGCCTCGGGGAACGCCGCCAGGTTGAGCGCCAGGCGAACCTCACCGCCCATCGCGAAGATGTCCGAGCAGGCGTTGGCCGCGGCGATCGCCCCGAAGTCGGCCGGATCATCGACGAGGGGCGGGAAGAAGTCGGTGGTGCTCACCAGGGCGATGTCGTCGGTCAGGCGCAGCACGGCGGCGTCGTCGAACGGGGCGAGCCCCACGAGCAGATCCGCTGTCGCTCCGGCTGTCGCCAGCTGGGCGACGAGGCCGCGGAGGGGCATGGCCCCCCACTTCGCCGCGCAGCCGCCACACGAGGTCCACTCGGTGAGGCGCAGCGGGCTCGTGGCCGGTGTAGCAGCAGACATGCCCGCAGCCTAGGGAGGTTGGGGTGCGCCACTTCGTGGGTTCGACACCACGACTGCTCGCCGGCAGTCGGGACCAAGCTCTCGCATGCCGCGTCGGATCGGATCAGATCGGCGAAGGCTCCTGTACCGTCGCCGAGGTGAGCGAGCGGCCCCCCTCGATCGACGCGTTGGCTCGGTCGGTCGCGGGCGGCGAGCTCCCCGATCCGCTGTGCGTCGACGCCGCCCGAGCGGCGGTGGCCGACGGCCGGCCCGACGAGATCGCCCGGTACCTGGGAGAGATCTCCGATGCGCTGCTGCGACCCGTCGTCAACGCCACCGGAGTGCTGCTGCACACCAACCTCGGACGCGCACCACTCGCCTCGTCGGTGCCGGCGTCGTACACGAACCTCGAGCTCGATCTCACCTCAGGCAAGCGCGGCGAGCGGCGGGCACGGGCTGGCTCACTCATCGCCCGAGCGTGTGGCGCGCCCGCCGCCCTGGTGGTCAACAACGGAGCCGGCGCCGTGCTCCTCGTGCTCGCCGCACTGGCGCGCGGACGGGCCGTGGCCGTGTCGCGCGGCGAGCTCGTGGAGATCGGGGGTGGCTTCCGGATCCCGGAGGTCATGCAGGAGTCGGGCGCCGAGCTCGTGGAGGTCGGCACGACCAACCGCACCAGGGCGGCCGACTACGCGGCGGTCGCCGACACCGTCGCTCTGATGATGAAGGTGCACCGATCGAACTACCGCATCACCGGCTTCACCGAAGAGGCCTCGGTGGCAGCCGTGGCGGGCCTCGGCGTCCCCCTCGTGGTCGACCTCGGCTCGGGGCTGCTCGATGCGGCCTGCCCGTGGCTGCCCGACGGGCC
>JBKJSO010000089.1:0-3834 GCA_046595835.1 Acidimicrobiales bacterium
CGTCGACGGGATCGGCGAGGGCGAGGATCGTCGACCACGCGGCGGCGACCACCCGCTCGAGTTCAGCCAGCGAGCCCGAGTTGTCGATCACGACATCGGCCTTCGCCAAGCGCTCAGCGCGCGACACCTGACGAGCCATGCGAGCCCGCGCGTCGGCCTCGCGCATGCCGCGCTGCTCGACGAGGCGACCCACGGCGATCTCCGGATCGACGTCGACCACCACCAGGGCCGCCATGTCGTCACGGCCCGACTCGACGAGGAGGGGCACGTCGAGCACCACGAGGTGATCGGTCGACGCCTCTGCCTCCAGCCGTCGCGCGATCTCTGTGCCCACCGCCGGGTGCACGATCCGCCCGAGCTCGGCCAGCGCGTCGGCGTCGGTGAAGACGATGTCTGCCACCGCCTGACGATCGAGCGTGCCGTCGGCAGCCAAGATACCGTCGCCGAAGCGCTCCACCATCGCCTCCAGCACGGGCGTGCCCGGGCGCTGGAGGTCGCGGGTGATGGCGTCGGCGTCGATCACGACTGCCCCGCGGTCGGCGAGCATGGCCGACACGGTGGACTTCCCGGACCCGATCCCGCCGGTGAGGCCGATGAGCTGCACGATCGCCGAGCCTAGGGTGCGACGGCTCAGCCGATGACGACCTCTTCGCCCGGGGCCGTACCCGTGACTAGCCCGTTCGGGCGATCGCAAATGACCTGATCAGGGGGTGGTGCGAAGTCAGCAGATGCCGACAATCTCCACAAGGGCACACCTACGGTCGATCGCGTCCGGAGGTACGCTCCCCCCCGAGCTCAGACCGACCGTGGTCCATCGACAACCCGCGCGCCCCCGTGGTGCGACTACCTCTGGAGGTTCAGTGCGCCGTCGCTCCAACCTGTTGGTGCCGCTCGGGGTCGTGTCGCTCCTCGTCGGAGCCCTCGCCGTGTACCTCCTGACGAACGACGACAACAGCCCGAGCACCGGCCCCGCCGCACCGGTCAGCGTGGTCGTGGGCACGGAGGACATCCCCCCGGGAAGCCTGGCCGACGAGCTCATCAAGGCCGGCAAGCTCGACACCATCCAGGTTCCCGCCGCCCAGCTCACCCCGGGCGCCATCCAGAGCATCAACCAGCTGGCCGGGGCGGAGTTCGTCCAGGGCTTTGCCAAGGCCCAGCAGATCACCGCGACCGGGCTCCAGCTCCAGAACCGCACGTTCAAGATCCCCGCCGGCTACGAGGCGGTCGCCGTGCAGATCGACTTCGTCGCCGGGGCTGCCGGCTACGTCAACCCTGGCGACCGGATCAACCTGTACGGCCTCTACACAACGGCCACGGTCCGTCGACCCGCGCCCCGAGCCGAGCTGCTCCTCACCAACGTCGAGGTGCTCGACGTCGACCTCACGATCCCCGCCCGACGCGGCACCGGCCCCACCGACCCCTCCCAGCCGGCCGTCCAGCGAGCCAGCGGATCCACCGTGACCTACCTCTTGGCCCTGCGCACCGCGGATGCCGAGAAGGTCATCTTCACCACCGAGTTCGCCAGCTTCTACGCCACGCTCACCGCCCCCGACGCGGCACCGGCCGGCCCCACGCCGGGTCGCGACGCCGACAGCGTGCTGGACGAAGAGCCCAACGACGCCGCCAATCGATAGGGGGCACGTGTCCGCCCGCAAGATCCTCGTCCTCGACCGCAGCGATGCCCTCGCCGATCAGCTGCGCGCCGCCACGGCGGGAGCGTCGGACCGCCCGGAGATCACCGTGTGCGCACGAGTCGGCTCCGTGGCCGACGTCCTCGAGCAGGAGGGGCCCTTCGACGTCCTCGTCGCAGGCCCCAGCCTGGGCACCCGGTCGGGCCTGGCCCGCCTGCGCCTGATCCGCGAGGAGCTTCCCGCCATGGGCCTCGTGCTGGCGTTCAGCCGGCGGCCCGACGCGAGCCTGCGCGACGTCGTTCGCACAGGCGCCATCGACCTGCTCCAGCTCCCCGTCGACGACAAGGACCTGGCTTCCGCCGTCGAGCGAGCGATGGAGCTCTCGCTGGCGACCTCCGCCGTGGGGGCGGTCGCCACCGCGTCCCCCGTGGCGGCACCGGTGCCCGGAGGGCCGGGCATCGTCTACACGATCTCGTCGGCTACCGGCGGCTGCGGCAAGACGTTCTACGCCACGAACCTCGCCTACTTCCTGAGCCGCTACACCCACAAGCGGGTGTGCATCGTCGATCTCGACCTCCAGTTCGGCGAGGTGTCGACGGCGCTGCGCTTGCGGCCGAAGTACACGATCTTCGATGCCCTCCAACGGGAGGACACCGACGAAGCTGACCTGCGAGCGCACATCGAGGAGTACTGCGTCACCCACGAGACCGGCGTGAGCGTGCTCGCCGCCCCGCGGGAGCCGTCCGAGGCCGACCGCATCAGCCCCCCCGACGTCACTCGCATCCTCGAGGCGGTGCGCAACAGCTTCGACTACGTGATCGTCGACACGCCGCCCGCCCTCGCCGAGTCGGTCCTGGCCGCGTTCGACATGTCGGACATGCTCTATGTGATGGCCACCCTCGACTTGCCGAGCGTGCGCAACATGAGCGTGTTCCTCAGCACCCTCGAGCGGCTCAAGGTGCCGACCGAGAACGTGCGCCTCATCCTCAACAAGGCCGAGACCGACGTGGGGATCGACATCGAGCAGGTCACCCGGCTGTTCCCGCAGGGCTTCGAATCCGTGCTGCCCTACGCGAAGGAGGTGAGCCGATCGATCAACCTCGGCATGCCCGTGATGGCCGCCTCGCCCACCTCCGAGATCAGCAGCCTCATGGCCGGCGGCATGAAGCTGTTGCTCCCGCAGGACCTGCAGACCCGGGTCGCCGAGGACACGACGCCGAAGAAGTCCAGCCTGTTCCGCCGCTGGACGCCGTGAGGCCAACCCGCCGAGGAGGCGCACGATGAAGCTCTCAGAGAAGCTGGCCGCCCTCGAGCAGGAGGAGTCCGCCCGCGCCGCCGATGCCCCCAACCCGCCCGAGGCGGCGCCGGGCGTGATCAAGCGGAGCCGGCCTCGCAAGGAGCGCGGCGCCACCAGCTGGGATGCCACCAAGAAGAAGGTGCGCGAGCTGGTGCTCAACGAGGTGGCCCCCAAGATGCAGGGCCTCACCCCCGAGCAGCTCGTGGCCGAGGTGAAGGGTGCGCTCGATCGAATCCTCCAGCGCGAGGACGTGGCGGTCACCCCACTCGAACGACGTCGGTTCGTGCAGGAGATGATGTCCGACACCCTCGGCTACGGCCCGCTCGACCCGCTCCTCGCGGACGAGACGATCACCGAGGTGATGTGCAACGCCTACGACGACATCTGGGTGGAGCGCGAGGGCCGCGTCGAGCACACCGTCCTCTCGTTCTCCGACGACATCCAGTACCGGGCCGTCATCGACAAGATCGTCTCCGCCGTAGGTCGGCGCGTCGACGAAGCCTCGCCCATGGTCGACGCCCGCCTCCCCGACGGCTCCCGCGTGAACGCCATCATCCCCCCCCTGGCGCTGCATGGCGCCGTCCTGACCATCCGGAAGTTCGCCAAGGACCCCTACACGGCCAAGGACCTGATCAACTTCGGCACCTGGACCGTCGATCTGGTCACCGTGATGGAGGCGTGCGTCCGGGGCAAGCTGAACGTGCTCGTCTCGGGCGGCACCGGCACCGGCAAGACCACGAACCTGAACGTGCTGTCAGCCTTCATCCCCGATGGCGAGCGGGTGATCACCATCGAGGACTCCGCCGAGCTGCAGCTCCAGCAGCCCCACGTGATCAACCTCGAGACCCGTCCCACGTCCGCCGAGGGCACAGGAGGGGTCACGATCCGAGACCTCGTGAAGAACGC
>JBKJSO010000128.1:0-6911 GCA_046595835.1 Acidimicrobiales bacterium
CACCGAGGCCGCCATGGCCTCGCCCCAGCTCAAGGGGGCGCCCGGCTTGCGGTGCCTGCTGTAGAGCAGCACCGCGGCGTTGCCCGACAGGGCCAGTAGCAGCGCTGTGGCGAACGCAATCACTCCCGGCGGCTCCCTCGTGAAAACTCTCACAATGACCCGAGGACGGTTCCTACGGCCCCGGCGGACGCTCCCGGTCTAGCACGGTGGTTCACATGCCTTCACATCGGCACGATCCACCCGCGCGCCCGAGCCACAGGGCCGCGCACTTGGCTTGGATGGGGCAGCGCGACGCGCCTAGGTTCACCGGCACCACGCCCTGCCTTGCGGAGGACACAACCGCGTGACCGAGATCCCCGAGCACCTGCTCAAGCGCTCCAAGGAGCGGCGCGCCGCCATCGGTGGCGACGAGGCCCCCGGGGCGGCCGACGCGCCGGCCGCCGCGGCGACGGCGCCCGATGCCGAGGCACCGGCGGCCGTGCCGGCCGTTCCAGCAGCGGCGGCCGTCGAGCCCGCCCCGCCGGCTCCCGCCCCCGTGCGACCCGAGGTGGCTGCCGCGCTGCGGCGCCGCAAGATCCCCTTCTGGGCCATGCCAGTGCTGGCGGGCCTGCCGCTGTGGGCCTACGTGTACCAGGCCACCCTGGAACCCCCGCCCGCCGGGGAGAGCAGCCCGATCGTGCTCGGGCAGGCCGTCTACGGCGGCTGCGCCAGCTGTCACGGCGCCGCCGGCGAGGGCGGCGTGGGCCCCGCCCTCGACACCGTGCTCAAGACCTGGCCCGACTACCGCGACCACATGATGTGGGTGCGCCTCGGCGACGCTGGCTGGCCCGGCACCACCTATGGCGCCACCGGCAAGCCCAAGAACGTCGGCATGCCGGCGCACGCCGCGCTCACCGACGCAGAGCTGGCCCAGGTGATCCTCTACGAGCGAGCCACCTTCGGCGGGCTGGACCCCACGAGCGAGGAGTACCTCGCCATCGTCGAGATCGCCGAGGGTCGCAAGTTCTTCAAGGACGTCGGACTCGGGCCGGTCTCCACCGCGGCAGGTGTCGACCCCGCGAAGCTCGAGGCTGGCTGACCCGATGGGCGGACCCTCCGGTCCGTCCGCCAGACTGCTCACGTGATCAGCGCCGCCCCCCACCGTCATGACGTGCTCGTCATCGGCGGAGGTCCCGCAGGATCCGCGGCCGGGCACTGGCTCGCCCGCGCCGGCCGCGACGTCGTGATCGTCGAGAAGAAGACGTTCCCGCGCGAGAAGACCTGCGGCGACGGCCTCACCCCGCGAGCGGTCACCCAGCTCCAAGCGATGGGGCTCGAGGGCAAGATCGCTGCCAACCACCACCGCGTCGACGGGCTGCGCTGCATCGCACACGGCACCACGCTCGAGCTGCGGTGGCCCGAGCATCCGGTGCACCCGCCCTACGGCTACGTGGTGCGACGACGCGACCTCGACACGATGGTGGCCGAGGAGGCCGCGTCCCACGGGGCCACCCTCCTGCAGGGCACCGAGGCACTGCGGCCCATCCTCCGCGACGGCCTGCTCGTGGGGGCCGTCGTGAAGGACAAGGACTCCGGTGAGGAGCGTGAGATCCACGCCCGGTACGTGGTGATCGCCGACGGCTCGCTGTCGCGCTTCGGGCGAGCACTCGGCAACCAGCGCGACAAGCGGCTCCCCCAGGGCATGGCCATCCGCGGGTACTTCGAGAGCCCGATGCACGCCGATCCGTGGATCGAATCCGCCCTCGACGTGCGCGACCGCAACGGCGATGCGATGCCGGGGTACGGCTGGATCTTCCCGTGCGGCGACGGCACCATCAACGTCGGCATCGGGCTCCTCTCCACCTTCCGGGGCTGGCGGGAGATCAACACGTCGCACCTGATGCGCGAGTGGGCGGCCACCGCGCCAGAGCACTGGGGGATCGATCCCGACGCCATGCTCGGCGAGGCCACCGGCGGGCGCCTGCCCATGGCGGGCTCGATCAACCCCAAGTCGGGGCCGACTTGGATCGCCATCGGTGACGCCGCGGGGTCGATCAACCCCTTCAACGGCGAGGGCATTGACTATGCCTACGAGACGGGCCGCATGGCTGCCGGTCTCATCGACGAGGCGCTCGCCACCGGTTCGGCGATGCCACTCGCTCGCTACCCAGAGCTGCTCGAGGAGGAGTACGGCCTCTACTTCCGCGTGGCCCGCGCCTTCGCCCAGGTGATCGGCCAGCCCGCCCTCATGCAGCAGCTCACCCGGGTCGGCGTGCAGTCGCAGAGCCTCATGGAGTGGGTGCTGCGCATCATGGCCAACCTGCTGCGGCCCGACGAGCTCGGGCCCGCCGAGGCCGCCTATCGCGCCGTCGCCGCCATCGCCCGCATCGTGCCGGAGCGCATCCCCGCCTAGCAACCACTGTGCGGCCGGAGGACACGGTTGACAGGATTTGTACGCTGTGCAAATCTTCCGAACGATGTCAAAGAGCGGCGCGATCGATTGGAGGGAGTCTCGGCGGCAGTCAGCTCGTGCCGCCATCCTGGAGGCGGCGTGGGCCTTGGTGCGCGAGGAGGGTCTCGCCGGGTTGTCGTTGCGGGACCTCGCCCGCCAAGCCGGGATCACGACACCGACGGTCTACGCCTACTTCGCTTCGAAGAGCGACATCTATGACGCCATGTTCGGTCAGGCGGCCGAGGACTTCGCCGCCCACATGGCCGTGCCCTATGACACCGACGATCCCCGTGAGGTGCTCGTCGCCGGTACGCGCCGCTTCGTCGAGTTCTGCACCAGCGATCTGGCGCGGTACCAGCTGCTCTTCCAGCGCACGATCCCCGGATTCGAGCCGTCGGCCGAGTCGTACGCGCCAGCCGCGCGGGCGCTCGAGCTCTCCCGCTCGCGCCTGGTGCTCAACGACGTCACCGAACCAGGACGCCTCGACATGTGGACGGCGTTGACCACTGGGTTGGTCGATCAACAGATCTCCAATGATCCGGGCGGCGATCGGTGGGTCCGGCTGATCGATGACTTCACGGACATGTTCCTCATGTACTGCCGTTCTCCAACGCCACGATGACCATCGCCACGTCCGTCTGACCCACCCGCTCTCTCGAACAAAGGACACGCCAAATGCCCACCATCGCCCGACCGCGGATGCACCACATCGCGCTCACCGTCACCGACGTCGAGGCCAGCGGGCGCTGGTACGAAGACGTGTTCGGCGTCAAGTATCAGATGGACGTGCCCCACCATGGGGGCGTCGGCAAGCTCCTCGCCGACGAGTCCCGCGAGCTGATGATCGTCCTCCACCGCCACGACGCCAACGACGGCACGGTCTTCGCCGAGACAGTGACGGGCCTCGACCACGTCGGCTTCGTCGTCCCCAGCCGCGCCGACCTCGAAGCGTGGCAGGCCCATCTCGAACGCCACGGTGTCGCTCGCTGCCCCGAGGCCGTCACGCCCGCAACCCAATCACCGATCGCTGACGAGGCCTACGGCTCGGTGCTCGTGTTCCGTGATCCCGACAACATCCAGCTCGAGTTCTTCTCGCCCCCCGGCGCATGACGCACGACACGAGGGCGGCCTGGCGAGACGAAGAGGAGAGGACAGCGACAATCGATCACGCGACCGTGTCCATCGCACTGCCGCTCAGCTCGTGACGGTGAGCGTCGCGGTCATCGAGGGGTGGATCTTGCAGTGGAAGGCGTACGAGCCCGCCTTGGTGGGGGCGGTGACCGTGGCGGTGGCCCCGGGAGACACCCGGTCGGTGTCGAAGGAACCATCGTCGGCCGTCATCGTGTGGGTGGCCTTGCCCTCGTTCTCGAAGGTCACCGCAGCACCAGAGGCCACAGACAAGGACGTCAGCGAGAAGTCCTTGGCCACCACCTTGGCGCCCGCCGACGTGCCGCCTGTCGACCCCCCGTACTCCTCGGGGTTCTCAGTGGTGCTCGTCGTGGAGGTGCCGCCCGCGTTCCCGCTGTCGCTCCCTCCGCAGGCCGCCAGCATGATGGCGAGCAGGAGGGCGGCGGCGATGACTGCCACGAGCCGGGGACGGTGGGTACGGGACGGCTCAGCGTGGGCGGACATGCTCATGACTATGCACTCCAGGTTCCGATCGTGCACGGCCAGCGAGGATGCCCTCGCCTTCGCCGACAGGACGGCTCACACGGAGACCCTCTCCGTCGTCGAGCGCGACGCCTCGTTCTCGAGGGCGACCAGATCGACCACGTTCGGTACGGCGTCGAGGTCGATGACCTCCCGTGTCGACGCGGCGACGGTCGAGCCGATGACCCGGCGGCGTCCCGCGAGGTGCTTCGCCTCCACGGGTGCCGTCAGCGCCGCCCAGAGGCCGTACACGGCGGCCAGCGAGAGAGCCGAGGCGATCGCCCGGGGCGGTCCGATCGCACTGGCCACGATGCCCCCGATCCCCGCGCCGAGAGCTTGGCTTCCCATCAAGAGGCCGACGGCGATGCCCATCGCCGAGGCCCGGGTGTCACGCAGGAGGCGGGTCCCGATGACGATGTTCGTGGGGATCGACACCGCGAACATGCCCCCCAGGATGGCGAACGCGAGGAAGGCGCCGACGCCACCGAGCTCGAGCCAGAAGAGCGGAGCCGCCAGCGACGCCGCGACGAAGGTGCACACCCCTGCGCTGCGCAGCAGCGTGTGGTGATCGGACGACCGGGCGACCACCACGGTGCCCAAGATGGTGCCGATCGCGACGGATGCCGCCAAGACCCCGACGAGCCCCTCCGAGATCCCGATGTGGTCGGCGTAGGGGACGACCAGCGCCTCACCGGCTGTGCCGAGGGCGCCGGTGCAGGCCACGAGCGCCACCGCCCGGCGGATCATCCGGTCGCCGAACAGGTTGGCCGCACCCGCCCGCAGCGAACCGCTCACCGAGCGATAGGAACCGGATGGCTGCGCGGCGGCCGTGTGGCGTAGACGCAAGATGAGCGCTGCGGACAGCAGGAACGAGCCGGCGTTGATGCCGAGCGCGCCCCGGGCGCCGACCAGGACGAGCAGCACACCCCCGAGCGCGTTCCCCACCACGAGCGAGGCCTGGATCGACACGCCCGACAGCGCCAGCGCGTCGCCGTAGCGATGCTCGGGCACGAGGTCGCACATCGCCGCTGACCGGGCCGCCTCGAAGGGGGGCGTGGCGAGGCCGGCGAGGAAGGCAAGCAGCAGGAGCGCCCCCACCGGCAGGTGGGCGAGCATGGCGGCGAACAGCGCGGCGCGGGCGACGTCGGCGACGAGCATGACCGAGATGCGCCCGAAGCGGTCGGCGAGCGTGGCGAGCACCTGGCCGATCCCGACGAACCCGGCCAGCGACACCGCGGTGACCGCCGCGGCCCACGCGGGTGAGCCGGTTCGTTCCAGGACGAGGACAGCGAGGGCGAGCCGGCCCGCCCAGTCGCCGAGGAGGGAGATCACGTCGGCGAGCCACAGGCGACGGAAGTCGCGCAGGCGCAACGTCGACACCATCGTGCCGGCCCGACGCCGCGGCGCCCCGCCTTCCTCCCTCGCCATACGGGAAATCTACGGGGAGACGACCCTCCGCACAAGCAGCACCACGGAGCGTGACATCAGGGCCGGAACGGACACTCTCCGCGGTAGTTCCTCACCCAGCGTCGACCGACGGAAGCTCGGACACCTCCGGCAGGTCGAGACCGACCGGCATCCCGGCGGCGACATCCCGCGCCAAGACCTTGCGCACCCGAAACCAGATCCAGAGGCTCGTCGGGACCAGGACAACGCAGAGGTACTGCGCGCCGGTGAGGCCGAGGATCCGCTCGTCGTTGACGCGCAAGGAGTCCGACGCGAAGCGAGCAATGCCGTACCAGCCGCAGAACACCGCCATCGCCGTGCCCGGACCGGGGCGCTGCTTGCGCAGGTAGAGCAGCCAGGTGAGCACCGCGAACAGCGCTGCCAGGTAGATGAGCTCGTAGAGCGCGGTCTGGTGGAACACCATGCCCTTCTGGAGCGGGATCGACCCGAGGGTGCTCTCACGCACGCTGCCGCCGTCGTAGCGCACGCCGAGAGCGAACGACGTGAGGCCGCCGAAGTGCTCGCCCACCGAGTAGCACGCGATGCGACCGATGCCGAGGCCGATGGCCAGGCCGTACGCGTAGCCGTCGAGGCTGTGCCAGCGGGTGAGCCGGCTCCAGTGTCGGTAGACCGGATAGCCCGCGATCACCGCGAGCACGAACCCGCCCGAGAACTGGAGACCACCCTTCCAGATCGCGATCGCGTCGAGCGGGGAGTCGACGACGTCGAGGTGCGACAGCACCCAGGTGATGCGGGCGCCGAGCACCCCGGCGAGCACCATCCGCATCGCCAGGCTGTAGGTCGTGTCGCGTGGGATGCCGTGCTCCTCGCCGTACCTGGCCGCGAGCCAGGCCCCGATGAGGACGCCGATTGCGACGACGAACCCGAAGGTGCGCAGGTGCAACGGCCCCAGAGCAATCGTGGGGAAGGTCGTGTAGGGGATCGCGGCGACGAAGCTCAGCACGAGCCAATCGTCCCACGCACCTCAGCCCGTACGACAGTCACCACGCATCAGAGCGGTTCGTGCCACCCGCCGACGCCTGCCGCGAGGGTCTCTGCCGCGCTGGGTCCCCAGGTGCCCCGGTGGTACAGGCTCACCGGATGCGGATCGGCCAGCGCTGTGTCGAAGATGCGCCACTGCTCGTCGAGGGCGTCCGCGCGGCCGAAGCGCCTGGCGTCACCGGCCATCGCATCCTCGAGCAGCCGCTGGTACGCCTCCTCCCGCTCACCGAACACCGCGTCGAACGACACCTCGAGATCGACGGGCCGACTGCGCAGGTCGTCGCCGGGAGCCTTGGTCTGGAGGTGGAGCATCACGCCGTCGTCCTTGCCGAGGCGGAAGCGGAGGTGGTTCGGGTGCGGGGCTCGCGCCCCCTTCGGCGTG
>JBKJSO010000188.1:0-6373 GCA_046595835.1 Acidimicrobiales bacterium
GGTCAATGTTGCGCCGATGCCCAAGTACCTCGTCATCGTCGAATCGCCCGCCAAGGCCCGCACCATCGGTGGGTTCCTCGGCCCCGATTACGTCGTCGATTCGTCGATGGGGCACATCCGCGACCTGCCGGCCAAGGGTCTCAACGTCGACACCGAGAACGACTTTGCCGTCGAGTACGAGGTGCACGTCAGCAAGAAGGACACGATCAGCCGCCTCAAGAAGGCGCTGAAGGGCGTGGACGAGCTCCTGCTCGCCACCGATGAGGACCGCGAGGGCGAGGCCATCTCCTGGCACCTGCTCGAGGTGCTGAAGCCAACCGTCCCGGTGAAGCGGATGGTGTTCCACGAGATCACGCAGTCCGCCATCGAGCACGCCATCGAGGCCTCGAGGGACATCGACCTCGGTCTCGTCGACGCGCAGGAGAGTCGACGGATCATCGACCGGCTCTACGGATATCCGGTGTCGGAGGTCGTGTGGCGCAAGGTCGGACGGGGCCTCTCGGCCGGTCGGGTGCAGTCGCCGAGCGTGCGGCTCGTCGTCGAGCGGGAGCGGGAGCGCATGGCCTTCGTGGCGGCGAGCTTCTGGGACCTGGCGGCGGCCTTCCCCACCGAGCCCGCGTTCAGCGCCGGTCTCGTGCTGCTCGATGGCGCCCGAGTGGCCAGCAGCCGTGACTTCGACAGCTCCGGCGCCCCCAAGCGTGACGACATGGCGGTCCTCGACGAGGCCGCCGCGCTGGGCCTGAGGGAGCGCGTCGAGGGCCAGCCCTTCACCGTCACCTCGGTGGAGACCAAGCCGCACACCTCCCGGCCGAGGCCCCCGTTCATCACCTCCACCCTCCAGCAGGTGGGCGGGTCGCGACTGCGCATGAGCGCTCGGCAGGTGATGAGCATCGCCCAGG
Source organism: Acidimicrobiales bacterium (assembly GCA_046595835.1). Classification (GTDB taxonomy): domain Bacteria; phylum Actinomycetota; class Acidimicrobiia; order Acidimicrobiales; family VFJN01; genus VFJN01. The sequence goes on from JBKJSO010000188.1 coordinate 900, forward strand.
GCCTCTACGAGGACGGCTACATCACCTACATGCGAACCGACAGCACGACGCTGTCGGGCACGGCCATCACCGCCGCCCGCCAGGTGATCGAGCGCCAGTACGGACGTGAGTACCTCACCGACGCCCCTCGCACCTACGCCAAGAAGTCGAAGAACGCGCAGGAGGCCCACGAGGCCATCCGACCGGCTGGTGATGCATGGCGCAGCCCCGACCAGCTGCGGAGCGAGCTCCGCGGCGATCAGCTCCGCCTCTACGAGCTCATCTGGCAGCGCACGCTGGCGAGCCAGATGCCCGATGCCCGGGGCAACACGGTCACGGCCCGCATCGAGGCGTCCACCAGCGATGGTGTCAGCACGGAGTGGAGCGCCTCCGGTCGCACGATCACCTTCCCGGGCTGGCAGGCCGTGTACGGCTACGGCGGCGACGATGCGGACGAGGCGGGCGACGAGAACGCCAAGCTCCCGGCGCTCGAGCAGGGCATGAGGCTCCCCGGGCCGGCCGTCGACGCCACCGGTCACACTACGCAGCCACCCTCGCGCTACACCGAGGCCACCCTCGTGAAGACGCTCGAGGAGAAGGGCATCGGCCGCCCGTCGACCTACGCCTCGATCATGAACACGATCCAGGATCGCGGCTACGTGTGGAAGAAGGGCCAGGCCCTCGTGCCGACGACCGACGCGTTCGCCGTCGTCAGCCTTCTCGAGCAGCACTTCAGCCACCTCGTCGACTACGAGTTCACGGCTCGCATGGAGGACGATCTCGACGAGATCGCTGGTGGCCGTCAGCAGCGGGTGCCCTGGCTCCACAAGTTCTGGTTCGGCAACGGCGACCCGGGCTTGCTCGCCATGAAGGAGCTCGCGCTCGAGCACGCCGATGCCGAGGCCATCAACACGATCCCCATCGGCATGTCGGAGGACGGCCAACCGATCGTGCTGCGCAACGGCAAGTTCGGCCCGTACCTCAAGCGGGGCGACGACACGGCCTCCATCCCCGACGACCTCCCGCTCGACGAGCTCACGATCGAGCGCGCCGTGGAGATCCTCGCGGCGCCCAAGGGAGGCGTGCCGCTCGGGGAGGACCCCGACACCGGTCTCCCGGTGTACGCCAAGAGCGGGCGGTTCGGCCCCTACGTGCAGCTCGGCGACCCCGACACGCTCCCGCCCGACACGAAGCCAAAGATGTCGTCGCTGTTCCAGACGATGTCGCTGTCGACCATCGCCCTCGAGGATGCGCTGCAGCTCCTGCGCCTGCCGCGGGTCGTCGGCGACCATCCGGACGGCGGCGAGATCGTCGCGTCGAACGGCAAGTTCGGACCGTATGTGAAGTGGGGGGACGAGACGCGCAGCATCGATACCGAGGAGCAGCTGCTCACCATCGGACTCGACCATGCAGTGCGCGTGCTGGCGGAGCCGAAGAAGTTCGGTCGGCGCAAGGCGGCGCCCGCCCCACCCCTCAAGGAGCTCGGCAACGACCCCGTGTCACAGAAGCCGGTCGTGGTGAAGGACGGTCGGTTCGGGCCCTACGTCACCGATGGCGACACGAACGCCTCGCTGCGCAAGGGCGACACGATCGAGAACATCACCTCGGAGCGAGCGGCCGAGCTGCTCCAGATCCGGCGCGGTGCGGGCCCGGCCAAGAAGGCGAACAAGCGCGGGCCGGCCAAGAAGTCCACGAAGAAGACGGCGAAGACCGCCGGCGGGTCGAAGAAGGCCGGCGCGGCGAAGAAGACTGGTGCCACGAAGAAAGCGGCGCCTCGCACTCCCGCGGCGACCCGAGCGAACGGTGACCAGAGCGCGTCGTCCGCACCCTCGGCCGACGGGTGATGGCGGGCGCCCGCCCGGGCGCCCCCTAACGTGGACCCGATGGCGGACCCGCGCCCGGCGTCGATCCCGGCTGATGTGATCTCGGATCCCGACGCTCCTACCGAACGTGCACCCATCGTGGGGCCCGGCGACAAGCCCGGCCTCCACGTGCGGATGTTCGGCTCGCCGCAGTTCTTCCACCTGTGGCTCACCCAGGTGGTGTCGGCCACCGGTGACTGGCTCGGCTTCCTGGCCATCGCCGCGCTCGCCGCCCGGATCGGCGGCGGCTCGCCGGAGGCCGCGATCGGCGTCGTGATGGCGGCCCGCATCGTGCCGGGCCTGTTCCTGGGGGCGGCCTCGGGGGTGGTGGCCGATCGGTTCGACCGCAAGAAGGTGATGGTCACCTGCGACATCGGGCGCGCGGCGGTGCTCGTCACCCTCCCCTTCGTCGACACCGTCGTCGGCCTGGTGGTGGCGTCGCTCGTGCTTGAGTGCTTCACGCTGCTGTGGGCGCCGGCCAAGGAGGCATCGGTACCGAACCTGGTACCAGCCGACCACCTCACCACCGCCAACTCCCTGTCGCTGGTGGCGGCCTACGGCACGATGCCCATCGCCGCCGGGCTCTTCTCCCTGCTGGCCAAGGTGTCGAGCCAGCTCGGCGACATCGATGCCCTGTCGGTGCTGCGCACCAGCCGGGTAGGCGTGGCCTTCTACGTCGATGCGCTCACGTTCCTCTTCTCGGCCTTCATGATCTCCCGGCTGACGCTGCCCAGACGCGAGCCGCTCAAGCGGAAGGATGGACCGCGGATCGACTTCGGGCAGGCCTTCCACGAGCTCAAGGAGGGCTGGCAGTTCATCTTCATCAACCCTGTGGTGCGCGCCGTGAACGTGGGGCTGGCCACCGGGCTCATCGGGGGCGGCATGCTCGTGCCGCTCGGTCCGGTGTTCAGTGATCAGGTGCTCGGGGCCGGCACGGACGGGTTCGGCCTGCTGATCTTCGCGCTGGGCTGCGGCGTGGCCGGTGGGGTGGTGTTCCTCTCCATCTTCCAGCGCCGCGTGCCGAAGGCCCAGGTGTTCGCCACCTCGGTCTTCGTGGCGGGTGGCTCGCTGATCGTGGCCGCGTCGATGTCGCAGCTCAGGTTCGCGGCGCTGTTCGTGACGATCCTCGGGGTCTGCGCGGGGGCGGTCTACGTGCTCGGGTTCACGCTGCTCCACGAGAGCGTTGAGGACGAGCTGCGGGGCCGGATCTTCAGCGCCCTCTACATCCTCGTGCGCTTCTGCGTGCTTCTCGCGTTCGCTGTAGGCCCACTGCTGTCGGATCTGCTCGATCGCTTGAGCCGCTCGCTGGTCGACCGGCAGATCTCGCTGGCCGGGTTCGACGTCGCCGTCCCGGGCGTGCGCCTCACGCTCTGGCTGGCGGGACTGATCATCATGGCCGCGGGGGTGCTGGCCGTGATGTCGCTGCGGGCCGGTGCTCGACCCGCCCCACAAGACGGGGAGCGACTCCAGGAGCTCGTCTCTGACGTCACGCGGCCCTTCGCTGATCTCCGCGAGAGCCGCCAGCGTCCCGAGCCGGATCGGTGACGGGCCACTTCATCGCCTTCGAGGGTGGCGAGGGAAGCGGTAAGTCCACCCAGGCGGCGAGGCTCGCGGCGCGGGTTGGTGCCGTCCTCACCCACGAGCCCGGCGACACCCCGCTCGGGGCAGCCGTGCGGGCGATCCTGCTCGATTCGATGACGCTCGACATCACGCCGCGCGCGGAGGCGCTCCTCATGGCAGCCGACCGTGCGCAGCACGTGGTCGACGTGGTGCGGCCGGCCATCGAGCGCGGCCGCACGGTTGTCACCGATCGCTTTGCAGGGTCCTCGATCGCCTACCAGGGCTACGGCCGCCAGCTCGCCGCCGCGGAGATCGCGGCGCTCTCGGAGTGGGCCACCGACGAGCTGTGGCCGGAGCTCATCGTGCTGCTCCAGGTGCCCTTGGCTGTGTCCGTCGAGCGCACGGGTGGCGCCCGGGACCGACTCGAGGCGGCTGGCGATGCCTTCCACCGACGGGTGCACGACGGCTTCCTCACGCAGGCCATCGCCGATCCCGATCGATGGGTCGTGATCGACGGCACGCAGTCCGAAGACGATGTGGCAGAAGCGATCTGGGAGATCGTGCAGATCCGCTTCCCCGATCTCGCCTGAGCGTGCGGGTGCGATGATGCGGGCATGACCACTGCGGCCGAGATCGATGTGTGGGCTGGGGTGATCGACCAGGAGCACGCCGTCGCCAACCTCACGGCGGCCGCGGTGCACCCGGTGCACGCCTACCTGCTCGTAGGGCCGGCCGGCTCTGGCAAGCGGGCCGCCGCCCGGGCCTTCGCAGCCCTGCTGCTCTCGGCCGGGTCCGATGGGCAGGACGCGGAGCGCCACATCCGCCTTGCGCTCGCCGAGGCCCACCCGGACCTGCACGTCATCGAGCCCACGACGGCGCAGGGGCGCATGGACGTCGACACGGCCCGCTCGATCGTGCGCCAGGCGGTGCTCAGCCCGGCCGAGGGCAGCCGCAAGGTCCTCGTGCTCGAGGACTTCCACCTCATCGACCGCTTCGGGGCCATCCTCCTCAAGTACGTCGAGGAGCCGCCCGCGTCGACGTTCTTCGTGATCCTCGCGGAGGACGTGCCGCCTGAGCTCGTCACCATCGCGTCGCGCGCGGTGCGCATCGACCTCGGACCCGTGTCGAGCTCGGCCGTGGAGGCTCGGCTGGTGGCTGACGGTGTCGACGTCGCCCGGGCCGCATCCATCGCCGCGGCGGCCGGCGGCGACCTCGATCGGGCGCAGCTGCTGGCCACCGATGCCCGCTTCGCCCTGCGATCCGAGGCCCTGCGCGCGATGCCGGCTCGCCTCGACGGCACGGGCGCCCGGGCCGCTGAGCTGGCGGCCGAGGTCAAGGCGCTCATCGACGATGCGCAAGATGTGATCGACGCCCGCCACGTGGTCGAGGCAGCGGAGCTGCAGGAGCGCATCGAGCGCTACGGGCAGCGGGGGAGCGGCAAGAAGGACGTCGAGGACCGTCACAAGCGAGAGGTGCGGCGCCACCGCGGCGCCGAGCTGCGCTTCGCGCTCGCCACCTTTGCCGCGGCCTACCGCGACGCACTGGCCTCGGCCCCGCACCCCGACCACATCGTCAGTGGGCTCCGCCGGCTCGACGAGGCCGCCCTGGCGCTCGAGCGCTTCCCCAACGAGAGCCTGCTGCTGCAGGCACTGCTCGCGCACCTGCCGCCGTTGCCCGTCTGACCTTGGAGCCAGCCTCGGGGGCTCGGGTACACTCGCCCGCTCCCGCCCGGGTAGCTCAGCTGGTAGAGCAACGCACTCGTAATGCGTAGGTCAGGGGTTCGACTCCCCTCTCGGGCTCCACAGGGCACGTTGGCGGGGATGTGCGTCACGGCCGAGCGCCGTTCGACCATCTACCATCCGCCCATGGAGCAGCTGGCCGGACAGGGGTTGCGGGCGCTGATCGTCGACGATGACGAGGCGATCCGCGTCCTGCTGCGCTCGGCCCTCGAGCTCGATGGGTGGGAGGTCCTCGAGGCGGAGGACGGGGCGCAGGCCCTCGCGCTGGCCAAAGCGGAGCGTCCGCATGGCGTCCTGCTCGACGTGATGATGACCCACAAGGACGGCTTCGACG
>JBKJSO010000264.1:0-6548 GCA_046595835.1 Acidimicrobiales bacterium
CGCGACAACGTCCGCAAGCTCGGGGTCATCAGCACCAACGACCCGGAGAACAAGGCCTCCGTCGAGGTCGACCTGCGGGGCGAGCTCCAGAAGTGCGGGTCGGGCTACGGCGACAACGTCTTCTTCTACGAGCAGGACATCCGGACGGCCGATCAGCAGCGGCGTGCCGCCGTCTTGCAGATGAACCCCGTGGGCTCGGGCGAGAACGCCGCCACGTCGGTCATGTGCTTCTGCGACCTCGTCGCCCCGTCGTTCCTCTACTCGGAGGAGCAGAACCAGAACTACTACCCGGAGAACCTCATCGTCGGCTCCGGCTACATGGATGCCGATGCCGCCTCGCAGGCGTACATCGGGACGCTGGGATGCCCGAACAAGGCGCGGCCCTGCAACTTTGAGGACGCCTTTGGCCTGTCGAGCATCAACGCGCAGGAGCCGAAGTTCAAGGACGCCGGCTCGCGCGTCTGGAAGGTGGGGGGAGGTGCGGGCGACCCCCCGTATGAGGCCGTGACCGCCGCGTGGGACTACATGAACATGCTCGCCAGCATGATCCAAGCCGCCGGGCCGAACCTGAACCCCAAGTCGATGGAAGCTGGCGCCTTCCGCATGGGTTCTCGCGGTGACGCCAACCACGTGGCCCGGGCGCTGTCGCCGGGCCACTACAGCTGGGGCCAGGACATGCGCCAGGTGTACTGGAGCATGACGAAGCCCTCGCCGTACAACGGCACGACGGGCACCTACATCCAGTGGTCGCCCGGACGCGTCGGCGTGAACGGTTGGAAGCCGGGCGACACCACCCTTCCGGCCAAGCCCCGATGACCGACACGACGCTCTCGACGAGAGGCGATCATCCCGATCTGCGGAAGCAGTTCGGCGCACTGACCCGACCCCTGTCGAAGATCCTCGCAAGCAAGAACACGACCGCCCGCGGGCTCAAGACAGCCGTGGTGGTGCTGGTCTACGCGCTCGGGATCCAAGTGTTCTTCAGTCCGGACCTCGGCTCGCTCGCCTCGGGCATCGGTACGGGTGCGCTCTACGGGCTCATCGCCGTGGGCCTCATCCTCATCTATCGCACCAACCGCATCATCAACTTCGCGGTGGCTGCCATCGGCGCGTTCCCCGCCGTGCTGGCGTCGCTGCTGGTCGCGGTCAAGGGCTACAGCTGGTGGCTCGTCCTGCCGCTCGCTCTTCTGGGTGGTCCGATCATCGGTGCAGTCGTCGAGGTCACCATCATCCGACGGTTCGCCAACGCGCCGCGCCTCATCGTGACGGTGGCAACCATCGGGGTCGCGCAGATCCTCGCGTACATCACCCTCTTGACCCCGGGGTGGGTGGGCACCGAGGACGGCATCGCGGTCCAGCGCGTCCCGAGCCCGGTCAGCAACATGAAGGTGACCGACAAGTTCGGCGTCACCGTGTTCACCGGTGACTATGTGCTGGCCGTCTCGGTGGTTGCGCTGATGGCGCTGGCCCTGGCGCTCTTCTTCCGCTACACCCGCATGGGCATCGCGCTGCGAGCGTCGGCCGAGAACGCTGACCGGGCGTCGTTGCTCGGCATCCCGGTCAAGCGGGTTGGCACCGTGGCCTGGGCCCTGGCCGGGCTGTTCGGCTCGGTCACGATCTTCCTGCGATCCTCGCTCGTGGGCATCCCAGTCGACGGCTCGCTCGGCTACCAGGTGCTCCTGTTTGCGCTGGCGCCTGCCGTGGTCGCTCGGATGGAGAGCATCCCGATCGCTGTGATCGCAGGCATGGCCGTCGGCGTGCTCGAGTTCTCCGTCTTGTCCCGCACGGGCACGAACGACCTTGCCGCCGCGATCATGCTCGGCTTCATCCTCGTGTCGCTGCTCGCGCAGCGCGGGAGTCTGTCCCGAGCCCAGGACACGGGTGTGTCCACGTGGCAGGCGCTCAAGGAGTACCGCCCCGTGCCGATCGAGCTGCGGTCGCTGCGCGAGGTGAGGGCCTTCCGCGCGACCCTGGCCGTGATCGCGGGCAGCATCGTCCTGCTGGCCCCGTTCCTCATCAGTGCGGCCGAGGCGCCCAAGCTCAGCCTTCTGCCGGTGTTCGCCATCGTGGCCGTGTCGCTCGTCATCCTCACCGGGTGGGGCGGGCAGATCAGCCTCGGCCAGTTCGCCATCGTGGGCGTCGGCGCCATCACCGCCGGCAAGCTCTACGGAGACTTCCACATGGACTTCTGGGCCACGTTCCTCTTCGGAGCCCTGGCCGGAGCGGCGGTGGCCGTGATCATCGGCCTCCCCGCCCTCCGCGTGCAGGGGCTGTTCCTTGCTGTGTCGACGTTCGCGCTCGCAGGAGCCGCCGAGAAGTTCTTCTTCTCCCGCAAGTACAGCTTCGGGCAGGCGATCCTCCCGAGTGAGGATGCGCAGTACAACTTCGTTCGCCCGGTGCTCTGGGAGCGGTTCGACCTCGGACCAGAGCGGAACTTCTACTACTTCTCCGTGGTGATCCTCGGGCTGGTGATCGCGTCCGCCTGGTCGTTCCGCCGTCACCACAGCGGTCGCATCCTGATCTCCACGCGGGACAACGTGCGGGGCGCACAGGCCTACGGCATCAACACGATCCGCACCCGCCTGGCCGCCTTCGCGGTATCGGGCGCGATTGCCGGCATCGCCGGCGTGCTGCTCGTGTACCAGCAGCGAGCCATCGACGCCTCGACCTATGGCGTGGTGCCCTCGGTGGCCGTGTTCGTCGCAACCGTCATGGGCGGGCTCACGTCGTTGCCCGGCGCGGTGATCGGCGCAATCGTCATCCAGGCGGTGAACCTCTTCGGCGACAAGCGCATCGACGGGATCTCGCTGCTCGTCACAGGCCCCGGGCTGCTGATGATCCTGCTGTTCCTGCCCGGCGGGTTCGCGCAAGGGGCCTATCAGATCCGTGACAGCTTCCTGCGTCGGGTGTCCGAACGCCGCGGGATCCTCGTGCCCTCGCTCTTCGCTGACCGCAGAGTCGAGTCCGGGGAGGGTGAGGCGGACGTCATCGCCAAGGCCGAGGAGCGGGTGGAGGAGGCGGGCACGTTCGACGTGCTCGCCGAGCCGACCATCTCCTGCCCCGTGTGCGACGAGTCGATGCCCGTGTCTGCAGCCGCCCAGCACCCGCACCTCCAACCGCAGTCCGTCGCCCGACATGAGGTCGCCCCCGCATGAGTGGTCACACCGCGATCGAAGAGGCCGGCGAGGAGCTGGCCAGCAGCGGATCCGTGCTGACAAGCCGAAAGGGCCTCGCCGGCATCACGCTGGGCGTGTCGGCGCTGCCGCTCGTCTTGTTGTTCGTCCTCAACTTCGTCGACGAGTTCGACCGGGTGGCCTTTGCCGCCCTCGCCCCCGAGATCCGCGACGCCTTCCACCTCACCGACGCCGGCCTGTCGAGCCTGCGGGCTGTCTCCGGCGTGCTCACGCTGTTCGCAGCCCTGCCGCTCGGGATCCTCGCCGACCGCACGAAGCGGGTTCGGATCTCGGTGATCGCCGGCTTCCTCTGGGGCATCTGCGCCATGCTCACCGGTGTCGTCGGCGCGGTGTTCCTCCTGTTCCTCGTGCGCTTCGGGTCCGGTCTCGGCCGCATCATCAACGAGGTCGTGCACCCGAGCCTCCTCGGCGACTACTACCCGCAGGAAGCGCACCCCAAGGTCTTCGGCGCCCACCGGCTGGCCAACGCCGTCGCGCCGATCGCCGGCCCCGTGGCCGGCTACATCGGGGCCACGTATTCGTGGCAGACCGCCTTCTTCGTGCTGGCCGTGCCCACTGCCGTCGTGCTCCTGTTCGCGACTCGTCTGCGCGAGCCGGATCGGGGCCAGAGCATCGACGCCGAGCTGGCCGCCGCCCAGGCCAACGACAAGCCGGTGCCCTTCGCCGAGGCTCGGCGCCAGCTCTTCGCCGTGCCGACCCTGCGGCGCCTCTGGCTGGGAGCGTTCTTCTTCGGCCTCGGTACCTTCCAGCTCGACACCCTGCTGAGCTTGTACTTCGAGCGCGTCTACAACTTCGATCCAAAGGGTCGTGGTTGGGTGCAGTTCCTCGGAGGCGCCGGTCTCGTGGCCGGTCTCGCCGTTGGCGCCCGCCTTGCTGCGAAGGCTTCGGCCGCTGGCGACATTCGGCGCCTGCCCATCATCATCGGTGGGGCCTTCATGCCCTTTGCCGCGGGCATGATGCTCCTCGCCATCTCCCCCGCACCGTTCGTTGCCCTCGTCGGCGCGTTCCTGGTGTCGGCTGGCGTGGGTGGCTATCAGCCGGCCTACTTCACCGTTGTCGGGGCCGTTGCGCCGCCGAGGGTCCGGTCTCAGTCCTATGCGTGGGCCATCCTCATCTATGGGGCCGGTGGGTTGGCCTACGTGGTGTTCTTCAGTCTGTTCGGCGGCGAGGAGGGCAACTACCGAGGCCTCACGTTCGCCTTGGCGCTCATCACTGCTGCGGCCGGGTTCATCGGGGCCTCGGCGAGTCGCTCGGTGAAGCGTGATGCCGAACAGGCCGCCACGAGCCTGGCGGCCGCCGCTCGGATGCGTGAGGAGCTCGAGTCGGGGGGCGAGCGGGCCCTCCTGATCTGCAAGGGCGTCGACGTGGCCTACGGCACCGTGCAGATCCTCTTCGGGGTCGACATGGAGATCAAGGAGGGAGAGATCGTCGCCCTCCTCGGCACGAACGGGGCAGGCAAGTCCACGATCCTCAAAGCCATCTCCGGGTTGGTCGATCCGATCGGCGGGGCCATCTACTTCGACGGCCGTGACATCACCCACGCCGACGCTGTCCAGGCCGCCACGATGGGCATCGTGCAGGTGCCGGGCGGCAAGGCCGTCTTCCCCACGCTCACCGTCGCCGAGCACTTCAAGGCTGGCGCGTGGCTGTTCGCCGACGAGGATCCTGCCGAGGTGGATCGCCGCACCGAGTACGTGCTCGACAAGTTCCCGCGGATCCGTGAGCGCTGGGGTCAGATGGCCGGCAACCTGTCCGGTGGCGAGCAGCAGCAGCTGGCGCTGGGCATGGCGTTCGTGGCGAAGCCGAAGCTGCTCATCATCGACGAGCTCTCGCTCGGTCTCGCGCCGACGATCGTCGAGCTCCTGCTCAACATGGTGCGTGAGATCCACGCACAGGGTTGCACGATCATCCTGGTGGAGCAGTCGGTGAACGTCGCGCTCACCGTCGCTGACCGCGCCTACTTCTTGGAGAAGGGCGAGGTGCGCTTCGAGGGCCGCACTGACGAGCTGCTCGAGCGGGGCGACATCCTTCGCTCCGTGTTCCTCGAGGGCGCGGGCAAGACCTCCAAGAGCGACCGAGACGCCACGATCGCCGGAGCGGACGCGCACGTCGACGCAGCCGCCTTTGCCCGAACGGTGGCCGCCAAGGCCGGGGTGGAGGACGGCGCGCCGGTGATGTCGGTCGATGGGCTCACCAAGCGCTTCGGCGGCATCAACGCCGTGAACGACGTCACCTTCGACCTGATGCCCGGCGAGATCCTCGGGCTCATCGGCCCCAACGGCGCCGGCAAGACCACGATCTTCGACCTCATCTCCGGACTCCTTCCGCTCGACGCGGGGCGGATCACCTTCCGCGGCATCGACGTGACGCGCTGGGGCGCCGATCGTCGAGCCACGCTGGGGCTGGGTCGCTCCTTCCAGGACGCCCGGATCTTTCCGTCGATGACCGTCTCGGAGAACATCGCGCTGGGTCTCGAGCGCCACATCGCCGTGCGCGATCACCTCTCACCCCTGCTCGGGCTGCCCGCGGTGTTCGAGTCGGAGGAGGACGTCGCCTACACCGTCGACGATCTCATCGAGCTCATGAACCTCGGTGCGTTCCGCGACAAGTTCGTCGCCGAGCTCTCGACGGGGAGTCGACGGATCGTCGACCTCGCCATGTCCATCGCCCACGACCCCTCCGTGCTCATCCTCGACGAGCCCTCGTCGGGCATCGCGCAGCGCGAGACCGAGGCCCTCGGGCCCCTCCTCAAGCGAATCCAGCGCGAAGCGGGCTGCGCGATGCTGATCATCGAGCACGACATGCCGCTGATCACCACGGTGTCCGATCGCATGATCGCGCTGGAGCTCGGTGCCGTGGTCACCGTCGGGACGCCCGACGAAGTGATCAGCAATCCGCAGGTGATCTCGGCCTATCTCGGCGGTGACATCGACGTGATCAACCGCTCTGGGGCGAGCACTCACATGGCCACGAACGGCTCGGCGAAGGGCGCGGCGTCGGCCGACGATCCCCCCGAGACGCCAGCCCGGCGAGCGAAGCCCCTGAAGGCGGGCACGTGGTGAGGCACAGGCGACGGATTGCCCTGCGTCTGCTCGGCACCAGCTCACTGCTGGTCGCCACCGCGCTCACGGTCTTGCCCGCCGGGAGTGGCGCTGCGGAGCCCTCGGTCGTCGGCTGGTGGTATCGCGATGTGCCCCTGTCCGAGGCGTCGTCGGTGCAATCGCAGTCTGCAGGTGCACCGGTGGTCGCCCAGGTCGCCACATCACCCGACTCGCCCCGCCAGGTGCCGCCGCCCCCCGTGCTCCCTCCGGCGCCGATCCCCACGACGCCGCCCGCAGTCACGGTGCCCGATCC
>JBKJSO010000013.1:0-10630 GCA_046595835.1 Acidimicrobiales bacterium
GGCCACAGCGCCCTCCGTGGATCGAATCTGGCGACCAACCTACCCACGGGTCGCCGCTACCGTCTGGGCCATGCTCGACATCCGCCGCATCCGCACCGACCCCGACGCCGTGCGCGCCGGGCTGTCCCGGCGGGGCGGGGATGCCACGGCTCACCTCGATCGCATCCTTGAGCTCGACGTCACCCAGCGCGCCCTCGGCTCCCAGCGCGACGACCTCCGCGCGCGCGTCAACGCGGTGTCGAAGGATGTCGGCCGGCTGCGAGGGCAGGGCGACACGGACGCGGCGGAAGCGCTGATGGCGCAGAGCCGCGTTCTGGGCGATGAGGAGAAGGCCCTTGACGTCGAGGTGGCTCGCCTCGGCGACGAGGTGCGCGACTTGCTCCTGCGCACGCCCAACGTCCCTGCCGACGACTGCCCCGACGGTGCAGGGGAGGCCGACAACGTCGTGCTGCGCGTCGAGGGCTATGACCCCGACCGCTACGCCGCCCACCAGCGCGTGCCGCACTGGGACATCGGGACCGAGCTCGGCATCCTCGACAGCGAGCGGGCCGCCAAGATCTCAGGATCGATGTTCACGATGTACCGCGGCTGGGGCGCCCGCCTGCTGCGGGCCATGGTGCAGCTCAGCCTCGACCGCAACGCCGATGCCTACGAGGAGATCCGCCCGCCCACCCTCGTGCGAACCGACACGATGATCTCCACCGGTCACCTCCCGAAGTTCGAGGAGGAGGCGTACCACATGGAGCGCGACGACCTCTGGGCCATCCCCACCGCCGAGGTGCCGCTCACGTCGCTGCATCGTGACGAGGTGCTGGCCGAGGCCGACCTGCCCCTTCGCTACACCGCGCACACCTCGTGCTTCCGACGCGAGGCGGGCGCCGCCGGCCGCGACACGCGGGGTCTGCTGCGGGTGCACGAGTTCGACAAGGTCGAGCTCCTGGCCATCGCCGGCAGCGAGGAGCAGGCGATCGCCTGCCAGCAGGATGTGCTCGCCCGCAGCGAGGCGATCCTCACCGACCTCGGCTTGCCCTACCGAGTCCTCGATCTGTGCACGGGCGACATCGGAGCCTCGGCGGCCCGCACATGGGACATCGAGGCGTACGCCCCCGGCTGCGACATGTGGCTCGAGGTGAGCTCGGTGTCGTGGTTCGCCGACTACCAGGCCCGTCGCGCCAACATCCGATTCCGCGCCGCGGGCGCCAAGGGCACCGAGATGTGCCACACGGTCAACGGCTCCGCGATGGGCTGGCCGCGCACCGTTGCCGCCTACCTCGAGACGCACCGCCAGGCCGATGGCTCCATCGCCGTCGTGGAGTGCCTGCGGTCCTACCTCGGTGGCGTCGAGCGGATCACGGCCCGCTGATCGCGCAGAGCGCTCCAGTCGCCTGAAGCACCCACACCACTCGTACACCACATAGCGCCCGGCCCAGCGAAGACCGGGGGTGCGGGCACTACCCTGCGGCGACCGCTGTCGCCCTGAGGAGCATGGATGCACAAGTTCTGGTCGTGGCTCGCCGTCAACCTCGGCAAGCACGCCGCGATCGTGGGCGTCGTGGGTCTGGTGATCACCGTGGTGCTGGGCTTCGGGATCACGAAGCTCGAGTTCGCCACGGGCCAGGACAGCTATCTCAACAAGGGCGAGCAGGTCTACAAGGACAGCGTTGCCTACCAGGACCTCTTCGGGGGCCAGGCCATGCTCACGCTGGTGAGCATGGACAAGGGCTCGGTCGTCGACCTGTTCACTCCGGAGAACGTCGCCAAGTGGAAGGCCGTCGAGGCCGAGCTGCGCTCGAGTGGTGACCTCCTCGCCGGCATCGTCACGCCGCTGTCCGCCATGCAGTTCAACCAGGACCTCGTGATCCCTCCGTCGGGCAACCCGCTCGAGGGTGTGGCGGCCAAGATCCTCCTCGCCGCCAGCCAGCGAGACCCGAGCCCCGAGGGCAAGGCGGCGCGCGACGCGTCGTCGGTCGCGACGCTGACGCGCATCAACGCTGTCCCCGCCGAGCGGCGGGTCATCGGCGACCCCGAGTGGAACGACTTCCTGCTCCGTGAGAACGACGGCTCGATCCGCAAGGCGCTGCGCCCCTTCTTCCCTGACGACACGCACGCGCAGCTGGTCGTCCGACTGCCCGGCAACCAGGACATCAAGTCGGAGGGCAAGGCCGCCGACTTCGTGCAAGCGACCACGGCCGATCTTGCCTTCGACGGGGCCCGTGTCACCACAACGGGGGCGCCGGTCCTCCTGCGCGACATCAACGACTACCTCACCGGCGGCATGCTCACCCTTGGCGCCATCGCCATCGGGCTCATGGTGGTCATCCTGCTGGTGGCCTTCGACGTGCGCTGGCGACTGCTGCCGCTCGGCGTCATCCTCCTCGGCGTGATCTGGGCCTTCGGCCTGGCGGGCTACCTCGGCATCCCGCTCACGATCGTCACGATCGCCGGCCTCCCGGTGATGCTCGGGGTGGGCATCGACTACGCGATCCAGATGCACGCGCGCGTCGAGGAGGAGGTGATCATCGACCGGGAGGAGCATCCGATCCAGGAGACCTCACGCAACCTTGGCCCGGCCCTGCTCGTCGTCACCTTCGATGCTGTGTTCGCGTTTCTTGCGCTTCGCTTCGCCAAGGTGCCGATGATTCGCGACTTCGGCCTGCTCCTGGCCGTGGGCATCGCGGTCATCTGCATGTGCAGCATCTTCGTGCCGCTCGCCGCCCTCGGCATCCGGGAGTACAAGTCGCCCACCAAGGGTCGTGACTACCGGGAAGGTCCCCTCGGTCGGGTCGTCGTGTGGCTGAGTGGCGTTCCGACGAAGCTGGCCCCGATCCTGATCGTGGCGAGCATCGTGGTGTTCACCGGTGGCGCGCTCGTGGAGGGCAAGCTCACGCTGCAGACCGACCCGATCCAGTGGGTGAACCAGAAGAGCCAGGTGATCAAGGACCTGCACGTGCTCGACGAGGAGACCGGCTCGTCGAGCGAGCTCGGCATGTTCTTCCGCTCCAAGGACGTGTTCAGCGACGAGACGGTGGGCTTCGTCCACCAGTTCGCCAACAGCCAGATCGGCGGGCATCCCAAGGAGCTGCTCACCGCGTCGAGCATCGTCACCACCGTCAGCTACCTGATGGAAATCCCCGGTGGGTCCGACGTGCCCCCGACCGGGGCAGACGTGCAAGCCGCCTTCGCGGTAGCTCCGCGCGACATCCAGCTCTCCACCGCCAACGTGGACAAGGGATCACTCAACCTCATCTTCCGCACTGGGGGCAGCTCCCTGGCGGATCGGGCGACAGTCGTGCGCGAGATCCGCAAGACGGTGAAGCCGCCTGCGGGCGTTTCGGCCACCCCGTCAGGCCTGGCGGTGGTGGGCGTCGGGCTCATCGACAACCTCGAGGCCAACCGCATCCTGCTCACCTACCTCGCGATCCTGTTCGTGTTCCTCTTCCTGGCCGTTCGACTCCGCAGTGTGGTGCGGGCGCTGCTGTCGCTCGTGCCAGTGCTCATCGCGGTCGGGGCGGCATCGCTCGGTGCGTTCGCGCTCAGCCTCAAGCTCAGCCCCATGACCGCGGTGGGCGGTCCGCTGGTGGTGGCGGTGTGCACGGAGTTCACGTCGCTGATCCTCTTGCGGTTCGTGGAGGAGCGAAAGCGCGGGCTCGACCCGAGGCGAGCCATCACGGTCACGGCTTCGCGCACCGGGCGCGCCTTCATCGTGTCGGCGATGACGGCGACTGTCGGTGTCGCGGTGATCGCCACGTCGTCGCTGCCGCTGCTGCGCGACTTCGGGCTGATCGTCGCCATGAACGTCGTGGTGGCCCTGTTGAGCGCTTTGGTGATCCTGCCGCCGATGCTGGTGTGGGCCGACGAGCGCAACTGGGTGTCACGCGGCCTCGTGCCCCAGGACATCCTCGATGGCACACGTCGAGCGGTCGGAGAGTCGGCACCCACACCGGTCTGATGAGATCAACCGGTTGGTCCGTTCGGCCCAGGACGCCCAAGAAGAGCGACAACTACGGTCGGAGCCGTGGCCACACAGCACTCGACACCCACCATCTCCGTGGTGCTGGCCGATGACGATGACCGCTTCCGTGCGCTCGTCAGCTCCTGAGCTGCGGCCGACCTCGACCCCGCGGCGTGCAACGATCAGCAGGTGGACCTCGACGCACTGCGCCAGGAGTACGAGACGACGCCGCTCGACGTCGGCGATGTGGCTGCCGACCCGATCACCGAGATCGAGCGATGGCTCGCGCGTTGGTTGGAGGTGGCGCCCAACGAGCCCACCGCGATGATCCTGGCCACGGCCGACGCGGCCGGTCGCCCGAGCGCCCGCAACGTGCTGCTGCGAACCCTCGACGAGCGCGGTCTCACCTTCTTCACCGGCTACGAGAGCAACAAGGCCCGTGAGCTGGCGGTGAACCCGGAGGCCACGCTTCTCTTCAGCTGGGTGCCGCTGCTGCGTCAGATCCACGTGAGCGGGTCCGTGCATCGGGTGCCTCCCGAGGAGAGCGATGCCTACTGGGCCACCAGGCCACGCGGCAGCCAGGTAGCCGGATGGGCATCGGAGCAGTCGAGCGTGCTTCCGGACCGCGCCACCCTCGAGGAGCGGGTGGCCGAGACCACGGCGCGCTTCGACGGCGCAACGATCCCCCGCCCACCCGATTGGGGAGGCTTTCGGCTGGTGCCGGACACGGTCGAGCTGTGGCAGGGCCGCCCCAGTCGCCTGCACGATCGCCTCCGCTACCAGCATCCCGTGAGTCGACCCGACGCGTGGGAGGTCGTCCGCCTCAGCCCCTGACGTGCCTGCACCCTCAGACGGGGGCGGGCGCGGGCCAGGTGGTGGCCGCGGCGGCGAGGGCGGTGACGAGCTCCACGGCGTGGGGGACGGGCTGGGCCTCGGGGAGGTCGGCCCACATCGGCACACGCTTGCGCGTGCGCGGCGGGAGCTCGAGCTGGACGCCGCCGCCGGCACAGCGGTTCACCGGGTTGGCGCGGTGGATGCCGCGCAGCTCACGCGGCACCGCGTCGAGGTCGTCGACGACCGTGTAGGTCGGCATGCCATCGCGCAGGTGGCCGGCGAGGTGCGAGGCGAGATGGCGGTTCGTGCCGCCGAGGAGCAGGGTCGTCCACATGCCCTCGCGCCCGTAGCCGTGGATCGCCACGGCCACGTGGACGTGGTCGAGGAAGCGACCCAGCGCGGGCGAGTCGTCCGGGGTGACCTCGACCGACGGGATGTGCCAGCGCAGCCCGACCGGCTGGCGCACCGCGTAGAGCGACGCGCCGCTAGCTACCGCAGCCGCGGCAGCGATGCCGTCGGTGCCCTCCTCGAGGTTGCCGCCGTGAAAGGCCATGAACCCGAAGGTCGACCGCAGGGTCACCTCCTCCTCGACGCCCTCGTGGGCCAGCAGCTCGGCGAAGCGCCCCATGCAGCGCTACGAACGCCGGCGGGTGCGCAGGCCGACGGTGGCCGTGAGGACCGCTACCAGCCCGAGAGCCAGGAGGAGGCCGAGACGCGTCGGGCCGATGTCGTTGACCCAGCGGGCGGTGGCATCCGACCAGCCCGTGACGACGTCGACGGCCTTCGAGCCGCCCGCGTCGCCCGCCCGCACCTGCCGCTCGTACCAGCCGTAGTGGGCGAGGTAGGCGCCGGCCACGATCAGCACCGCGCCCGACGCCCGAGTCACGTAGGGCATGACTCGGCGGAGCCAGCGCACCATGCTCTGGCGCGCCATGCCCATGCTCACGGTGAGGGCCAGCAGCACGAGGGTCATGCCGAGCGAGTACGCCACGAACACGGCCAGGCTGGACAGCAGGTTCTCCCGCCGGAACGTGCCTGCCACCGCACCCGTGAACAGTGGCAGCGCGCACGAGATCGACGCGATGGCGTAGGAGATCCCGAACACAAACATGGACTGCCCGCTTCGCTCGCGTCCGCCCCGGTTGAGCCTTGGAAGCGACACGATCGGCTCGAACCCACGCAGCATGGCCACGCCCAGCACGGCCAGACCCGCCCCGATGATGATCGTGGCCCACGGCGTCCAGCGGTCGACCGAGGCCGAGAGGTGGTAGATCGCCAGGCCGACCACGCTGAACACCATGAGGAACCCCGCCGACACGGACAGGCCGACGCCGAGCGATCGTCCGATGCTCGATCGCACGTCGCGGTCGTGGCCGTCGAGGCCGAGGAAGTAGCCGAGGTAGGCCGGGAGCATGGCGAACCCGCACGGGTTGACCGTGGCCAGCATCCCCGAGCCGAACGCGATGGCCAGCGGAGCGTTGATCACGCGCTGATGCCGAGCTCGTCGGCCACGAGCTTGCGGAGCCCGGCTGCGTCGAGCTGGCCGCTGTGGGTCGCCACGATCTTGCCGTCGGCATCGAGCAGCACCGTCGTGGGCAGTACCGTGCCTCCGAGCCCGGTGATCACCGACGCGTCCTTGTCCTGGCCGGTGCGGTAGGTGATGCCGGTGCGCTCGATGAGCGCGAGGGCCTCCTCGGGGCGGTCCTGCAGCGCCAGGCCCAGGAAGGTCACCTTGTCGCCGAGCTCCTTGTGCACCTTCTCAAGGGCGGGCATCTCGGTGATGCACGGCACGCAGGTCGACGCGAAGAAGTTGACGAGCAGTGGCGTGCCCCGCAGGGACGACAGCGCCACCGTGGCGCCGTCGAAGCCCGTGAACGCCACCCCATCGGGCTTCTCCGGCGTGAGCTCTACCGGGGCACCGGCGCTGGACGGGCCGTCGTCTTGCAGCAGCGTGTACGTGCCCACCGCGGCGGCCAGAGCCACGACGGTGGACAGCGCGATGACGCGCATCGGCAGTCGGGAGCCTTCGGACACGCCGATGACGGTACCGCCGGGCGCCCGCCGGTCACACGTCGGGGATGCGAGGGAGCTCGACCGTGGGGCAGGCCGGGGGTCGGCATGGGGACCCGCACGACGGGGGGACTCGTGCAAATCGCCGCCGTTGCCCCGGCCCGCCCGGAACGGTGACCTCAGCCGAGCGCTGGCTCAGGCGCTCTTGTAGACGACGCGGTCGCGCAGGTGCTCCGGAACCGGGATGTCCAGGAACTGGTCCTCGGGGCGCGCGACCTTGGGGGGTCGACCTCGCCGACGCTTGCTCTGCAGCACCCGGCCGTTCAGCAGCAGCTGTCCGCCCCAGACGCCCCACGGCTCGCGCCGTTCGAGCGCGCCCTCGAGGCACTCCGCCATCACAGGACAGCGGGCGCACACCTGCTTGGCCTTGGCGATGTCCTGCAGCTCTTCGGAGAAGAACAGGCCGCTCATCGTGCCGGCCAGGTCGTTGCAGCGGGCGAGTGCCCACCAGTCCCTGTTGGGTTCGGTGGGCTCCAGCCCGCCGGGTTGGTCGAACTCGTACTCGTAGCGCTCGGGCAACATCGCCCTGCTCCCTTGGTCGGTGATCTGGTCGTGGTGATCTGGTCGTGGTGATCTGGTCGTGGTGGTGGTCGGGCTGCCGGCGTCGGAGAACGAGAAAGGCCGCCGGGTGATCCCGGCGGCCTCTCGGAGGGTTCTGCGTTCGCTGGCGTGTGCCTAGGGCGAGCGCTCCAAGAGGGGCCGGGTGGGGCGGTACTTGCGGTTGAGCACCATGAAGGTGGCCGGCTTCGCAATCGCGCCCTGGGTCCAGGAGGCAGACGGGTGGTTCCCGATCACCGCGTGCGGTGCGGTGCACGACGCGAGGGGTGCGGCCACGCGGAGGCGCGCAGCACCGGCGTGGGCCAGCAGGCCTGCCATGGTGTGCGTGGACTCCATCGTCACGGTCTCCTCGGTGAGGTCATGCTCGGGTCGGCGACTCGAGTGCACGCATCGGACCACGGCCTCGGCGGGGGAGTCAACCGCATTTCCGATATTTTCTGGCGAGTACCTTGCCAATCCATGACACAGCCCTTGCCGGCACCCCAGAGCGAGCTGGTGCCGCGCCCCGCCGCCGGGCGGGTGTTCGAGGAGGCTCGACGGGTGCGCCTCGGCGATGTCAGTCCCGGTGGGCGGCTCCGCCTCGACGCAGCCACCCGCTACCTCCAGGACCTCTCGGCTGACGACACCGCCGACGCGGCACTGCCCGACGCCGAGTCGTGGGTCGTGCGCAAGACCGTCATCGAGGTGCAAGCGTTCCCCCGCTACCTCGAGCCGCTCGAGCTGGCCACGTGGTGCTCGGGCACCGGCAGCCACTGGGCCGAGCGCCGCATCAGCATGGTGGGCCAAGCCGGCTCGGCGGTGGAGGCGGCCACCACCTGGGTGCACGTCGATCAGACGACGGGCCGCCCGAAGCGGGTGCCCGAGAGCTTCCACGCGCTCTATGGCGAGGCCAGTGGCGGACGGCGGATGAAGGCGCGCCTCGAGCACCCCGACCCGCCGTTGGGTGCACGCCCGCTTCCATGGGCCCTGCGCTTCAGCGACTTCGACGTGCTGTCGCACGTGAACAACGCTGCGTACTGGGAGACGGTGGAGGAGGCGCTGTCGAGCCGACGCGAGCTGCGGGCGCCGCTGCGAGCCGAGGTCGAGCACCGCACTGCGGTAGAGCGAGGCGCGGTGGTCGAGGTCGTTACCGCCGATGACGGCGACGGCCTGCGCGTGTGGGTCCTGGCTGATGGCGCGGTTGCGGCATCAGCCCACGTCGTTCGACTGCCCTGACCGAACCTGACGGGTCCCTCCGGGTGTCAGCCGACGAGGTGGTAGTGCAGGGTGCCGGCCTCGTCGCGCGACTCGGCTTCGCCGATCGCCCGCAGGTGCTCGAGGTGGGCGTAGGTCTCGCTCTCGGCCATCTGGCCCCATGAGCGAGGCTTGAACAGGTGGTGCGAGAGCTCCTCGACCGAGGCGGAGCCGAGCTCGCCGGCGGCAGCGCGCAGCGTGTCGAGGCGCTCCGTGTGGTGGTCCTTGATCTCGTTGGCTCGGCGGGCCAGGTCGTGGAACGGGTGGCCGTGGGCAGGCAGGACGAGGCCGACGCCCTGGAGCGCGGCCACCTTGTCGAGCGAGCGGAAGAACTCGCTGAGCGGGTCGGCGCCGGCCACCAGTCCCGAGATGTGCGGGGTGATCGTGGGGAGCACGTGGTCGCCGGAGAGCACGACGCCCTCGGTGGGATCGAAGAGGCAGAGGTGGTCGTTGGTGTGGCCCGGCGTGTGGAGGGACACCCATTCGCGACCGGCGAGGGTGATCATCTCGGCGTCGTCGACCCGGCGGGTGGGCGAAGGCGTGCGCACGAAGCGACGCAAGGCCACGCGGTAGAAGCCGAACTTCAGGCGCCGGGAGATCGGCGGGCTGAAGGTGGCGTCGCTTCGCCACGGCATCGAGCGGCCCCACGGCGGCGGGGTGGCTTCGTCGTCGGCCACCTCGTCTTCGGCGGGATCGAACCAGGTGCGAAAGCTGCGGTGGCTGATCACCTCCGCGCCGTAGGTGTCACGCAGGCGCCCCGCTCCACCGAAGTGATCCGGGTGGGAGTGGGTGACCACGACGGTGTGCACGTGCTTGGGCTTGTAGCCGGCCTGCTTCAGCCGGTTGACCAGCGCCTTCCACGACTGAGGGCCGGGGAGACCGGGATCGACGATGGCGACGCCGCGCTCGTCCTGGAGGAAGTAGCAGTTGACGTGACCGAGCCCGGGGAGCGAGATGGGCAGCTGGGAGCGCAGGATGCCCGTGGCCACCTCGGTGACCTCTGTCGAGGCCGGCTCCTGCTCTTGGCGCTTCGGCCGGGATGCTGCGGGGGTTGTCGCCACAGCCAGGAACCTACTTGACCGCTTGGTCAAGTGCCCCCTCTGGGCTGGGGCTGGGCTGGAACACGTGCTCGCGATACCAGCGGAGCTCCTCGATCGACTCGCGGATGTCGTCGAGCGCCCGATGGGCGGTGGCCTTGCGGGGCACGGCCTCGAGGGCCCCGGGGTACCAGCGCCGCGTGAGCTCCTTGATCGTGGACACATCGACCGAGCGGTAGTGGAGGTGCTCCTCGATCTCCGGCAGGTAGATGGCGAGGAAGCGGCGATCGGTGCCGATCGAGTTGCCGCACAAGGGCACCGTGCGGGCCTCGGGCACGTGCTCCCTGATGAACTCGAGCGTGGCCTGGCCCGCCTCCTCCAGCGTCACGCTGGACGCCTCGATGGCCGGGAGCAGCCCGCTGTGCGTGTGCATCACGCGCACCACCTCGTCCATGAGCGCCATCGCCTCGGGTGGTTGGTGGACGACGAGGTCGGGACCCTCGGCCACGATCTGGAGCTCGTCGTCGGTGACGATCGTGGCGATCTCGACGATGACGTGGCGGGCCGGGTCGAGCCCGGTCATCTCGAGATCCATCCAGACGAGCATCGGCGCAGGCTACCGGTCGGGTGCGACGGCACCGGGGCGTGCCGTCCGCTGCGTCTACCTTGACTGGGTGCCTGCGCCGCTCGTGATCCCGGTGGTCCGCCTCGACCCCGGCCTGCCGCTGCCCGAGCACGCCCGCGCCGGTGACGCCGGCCTCGACGTGATGGCCCGCATCGACGTCACCCTCGAACCGGGCGGCGGCCGCGCGCTGGTGCCGACAGGCATCGCGTTCGCTCTGCCCGAGGGCTACGCCGGCTTCGTGCAGCCTCGCAGCGGCTTGGCGCTGCGGCACGGGGTGACCGTGCTGAACTCACCCGGGCTCATCGACTGCGGGTACCGCGA
>JBKJSO010000020.1:0-2819 GCA_046595835.1 Acidimicrobiales bacterium
GGCTGCGAGACTCGACGGGTCATGGAGCTGCGCTGCACTGAACTGGCCCTCGCCGTGGGCGGCCGCATCGAGGGACCCGATGCCGTCATCGATGGCGCGTCGATCGACTCTCGCTCCGTGCGGCCGGGTCAGCTGTTCGTGCCGGTGGTGGCCGAGCGCGACGGTCACGACTTCATCGCGGCAGCGCTGGCCGCAGGAGCGGCGGCCTACCTCACGAGCGCGGCGCCGGTCGGGGGAACGGCCATCGTGGTGCCCGACACCACCGTGGCACTCCAGGCCGCCGGGCGCCTCGCCCGAGCCTCACTGGCGGGCCCTGTGGTCGGCGTGACGGGTTCTGTCGGCAAGACCTCGGTCAAGGACCTGCTGGCTGCCGTGCTGTCGCAGCGACTGCTCACGGCGGCCAGCGAGCGCTCGTTCAACAACGAGCTGGGGGTGCCGCTGACCCTGCTGAACGCGCCGGATGGCACGGAGGTGGTGGTGGTTGAGATGGGGGCTCGTGATGTGGGGCACATCGCTGATCTCTGCGCCATCGCGATGCCCACGATCGGCATCGTCACGCGCGTCGCCGCCGTGCACACCGAGGTGTTCGGCACGATCGACGACGTCGCCCGCGCCAAGTCGGAGCTGGTGCGCGACCTTCCCGCATCGGGCACCGCCATCCTCAACGCCGCCGACCCCCGGGTGGCCGCCATGGCCGATGCCACCGATGCCCAGGTCGTGACCTTCGGGGCCGGCGGCGATGTGCAGGCGGTTGACGCGATGCTCGATGAGCTCCTCCGCGGCCGCTTCGTGCTCCGCTCGCCGTGGGGAGAGGCCGCCGTGGAGCTCGCAGTGCGCGGGATGCACCAGATCGACAACGCGCTGGCGGCCGCCGCGGCGGCGCTCGTGTGTGGCCTGTCGCTCGACGACGTAGTGAAAGGCATGGCCGCCGCGGAGCTGTCGCCGTGGCGCATGGAGCTCACGACCGCTCCCGGCGGCGCGGTGGTGCTGAACGACGCCTACAACGCCAACCCAACCTCGGTGGCCGCAGCCTTGGAGTCGCTTGCCACGCTCCCGGCGCAGCGGCGCATTGCCGTGCTGGGTGGGATGGCGGAGCTCGGTGAGCGCGGTGACGACGACCACGCCGCCATCGGTGCGCTCGCCGCCCGCCTCGGCGTGCGGGTGGTCGCGGTCGGGGCGCCCGCCTACGGCGCGGACGCCGACGTCGCCTCGATCGAGGAGGCGCTCGCCGTGCTCGAACCCCTCGGGCCCGGCGACGCCGTCCTCGTCAAGGGCAGCCGCGTCGCCGGCCTCGAGCGTCTCGCTGAGCTCCTCCTCGAGGAGTAGGCGCGCCGCGTCAGTCGGTCGGCGTGAGGTCGGCGTACCAGGCGAGGGCCACGGCCACCGCGGCCCCGGCAAGCACGACGACGGTGATGTTGGTGGCCTCGATGATCGGGCCGGCGATGAGGTTGCCGATCGGCACGGTGCCGCCGAAGCCCATGATCCACAGCGCCATCACCCTGCCGCGGTTGGAGTCGTCGAGGCGCTGCTGGAGCACTGTCGAGAGCGAGGTGATCACGGCGAAGTAGGCGAGGCCGACCAGCAGGATCCCCGGGTAGGCGAGGGCGGGCACTCGCAGGAGCGAGAAGACCGCGAGGAACACGGCGAAGGCCACCAGCCCGATCCGCACCACGCGCTCGAGGCTGCGCTCGCTCAGCACGGTGCCGATCGAGAGCGCGCCGAGCAACGCCCCCACCCCGAAGGACGCGTAGAGCAGGCCGTATTCGGTGGAGCGGGCGCCGATGCCGAGGTTGCGGTCGGCCAGCGTCGGCATCTGGCCGATGAACGGCAGCGACAGGAGGGAGAAGGTGAAGATCACCACCAGGCAGCGACCCACCACCCGGTCAGCCCTCGCCACGGTGAACCCTGCTCCCAGGCGGCGGATGCCGCGCACCCCGCTGGTGTCGGGCACCGGCGCCGGGAGCTGCACCGTGAACAGGGCCCAGATCACGAGCAGGTAGGAGGCCGCGTTGACGATGAAGACGATGTCGGCACCGAAGCTGTGGAACAGCGCCGCGCCGATCACCGGGCCGATCACACGCGAGCCGTTCATCTGGGCCGAGTTGAGGGAGATGGCGCCGGGCAGGTCTTCGCGTCCGACGAGCGCTGGCAGCAGGGCGCTGTACGTGGGGCCGAACACCGCTTGGCCCATGCCGATGAGGAACACGATCCCCACGAGCGCGGCGTGCGACGGGTCCTCGCCGCGCGCCACCCACGCCAGCGCCAGCGACAGGAGCCCTTGGAGGACCGACACGCTGATGAGGAGGCGGCGGCGGTCGAACGCGTCGGCGAGAAGGCCTCCGACCAGCGAGAAGAGGAGCAAGGGGCCGAGCTGCGCGAAGAGCAGCACGCCGACGAAGGTGGGGGACTTGGTGAGGGCGTAGGCCAGCGCGCCGAGCACGACGTTCTGCATCCAGCTGCCGATGTTCGACAGGAAGGCCCCGATGAAGACCCGGCGGAAGGTGTCGTGCCGCAGGGCGGCCATCGCCGAGCCGGTGCGGATCGGACGGTCGCCCTCCTCGAGGGCGTCGATGGCATCCTCGACCACCTCGTTGCCCCGCAGTTGGTTCACGTCGGAGCGCGGGGGACGGGACGCGGCCATGGTTGGCGCAGCATCCCATCCGTGGTCACCGCGGGGCGAGCCCGTACGATCAGCGGCCGTGCCGATCGACTTCGAGGAGCTGCAGCTCCCGTTCGACGAAGCGCCTTCCGGCGAGCGCCCCTCCTGCGTGATCAACCGCGATCCGATGGGCACGTTCGCCTGCTGCCCGCTGTGTGGG
>JBKJSO010000394.1:0-4147 GCA_046595835.1 Acidimicrobiales bacterium
CTGCGAGGCAATAGGTTCCGCCGGGCGACTCTCGAGGCGATGAGTCCCGCATGTGGAACCAATTGCCTCGGGCTCCTCGGACCGGAACCTATTGCCTCGCGGGGGTTGCGCCCATCGTGCCGGTCGGGGCGCATCCATTGCCGGATGAGCAGCGGCCGCGCCCCCAGCTATCTGGATGATCGGTGCGGTCGCCAGCCTCGACGACTATCGAGATGCGACCACCAAGCAACGGCACTTCGGTGCGCCATCGACCCGACGTGAGGAGACGCCCGCTCTGGCAGATACGGGTCAGGGCGTGATCAGTGATCGCAGGCTGCTAGTTCGCCAGCGGGGGCCTCCGTGTCGTTGGTGTGGCACAGGCCCGCGCATGTAAACCCCTGGTCGTGTGCGCCGGGTAGGACTCCGCCGTCATCCCGTGCGCTGCCAGCTCAGTCCGGCGTACGCGACCGCCACCGCCCACGACGACGCCTCGCGGCAGCGGGCCCTGGCGCAGTCAACGGGGAGCTGGGGCTCGAAGGTGATCGAGTCACCCTCAATCCGGAAGCCACAGGTGATCTCGATCGACACACGCCTGATCAGCCGTCGAGCGGGCAGACGAAGTGGATGTCCTCAGGCTCGTGAGCGAACAGCCCTGGGTGCACGGGATCTGCTATCCGGCACCCGCGCCCGAGGTAGAAACCGACCGCGCTCCCGGTCGGAGTGGCCGAGACGTACAGGGACCGAGCACCGGCTCCGCGGGCGAGGGCGACGCCGGCATCCCACAGCACTGAAGCGGCCCCGCGCCGTCGATGGGCCCGGCTGACGTGGAGCGTCGCCAGCCACGCGAGCCCCGGTTCGAACGTCGGGTGCACCGTCGCCAGGCCCATGAGCTCATCGCTGTCGTCGAACGCGCCGAGCAGGACGCCACCAGCGGCGACGACCGACGCGCAGAAGGCGACGTGGCTGGCGACGCTGTGCTCGCCGAAGCCATCGGGATCCCATGTCGGGATGTCGGCCATGAAGACCGGTGCCTCGACCAGGCAACCATCCTCGATCCGGTACTGGACCTCGACGTGCTCCGACCGGTCGATGGATGCGACCAGAGCGACGTCGCTCGGCTCCAGACGGCGGACGTTCATGACCGAGCATGCCCCATCCCGCCAGGGGCTGAGCCTGTCAGGCCAAGGCAGTTACGCCGTTCATCGGACGGACCCACCCGGCAGCCCGGTGATTAGGACCGCGGCGCGAGGAGCAGCGCTGTGCTGAGGCCGTGGGCGAGCTGGTGCTCGCCGGCTTGCACCTCAATGGCGATGGTGGCAGTGCCGTGCTGGAACGACAGCACCGTGCCCGACGTCTCCGTCGCGCGGACCGCGGGCGCGGTGGTGAAGCGCAAGCTGAGGTCGGCGTTCGGACCGAACGTCTCGACCGGGACCTGGCTCTTGAGCACGGCCGCGCCGACGACCGGGTCGGCGGCCAGGCATGCGACTTCGGGACCAGTCAGTTCGAGGTCGTCCCACGGGACCGTGATCCTCCCCATGAAGGCGGGGGTACCCACGATGTTCGGGCGAGCATGCGCCGAGGTGGCTAGGTAGAACGTCCCGTCCTCCTCTCTAACGGTCTGCAGCGTGCGTGAGATCGGGGGCCGCAACGGTGGCTCCGGGTATGGGGCCAGCTGCACGTCGAACGGAGGCATCGCCCTCGTGTCGTGATACGAGGCAGCGAGGGCCGCGGGGGTCACCATTGTGACGAGAGCGATCGCCGCCAGCTTCTCGCGGGCATCGAATAGGTCGACCGCGATCGTGGAAACCGTCCGCCCGGCATGGCGCACCTCGGCAGTGGCAAAGGCCATCCCGGTCGGCACCGTGCGCACCATCTGGAGGTGGAGCGACCGAGGGGAGCATTCCGGGACGGTGCTCCGGGCGACAGCGAGCGTCGACGCCGCGAGCGCCCCACCGTAGGCCGCGCCCCAGTTGCTCTCCAGATGCGGGCCGAGCTCAAAGGCCCAGCGCTCCCCGGTCCAGGTCGGGCCACCGAGGAACTCGCGCACCGAGGCCAGGACCTGGCCCGTCCGCCCGGCCTGCGCTCCGTCGTCGGGATCGATCACGTCCGCCCCTTGCCATCACCGTCGTCGTTTCCAGGGGCCGGGACTCTACCGACTCGGTTTCGAGCCTGCCTCCGACGTCGCAGCGCGACCTCCCACGGCCATGGACGCACTTTCTGCCCAGCGAGTCACTCAGTTTGATGCAGCGGCGTGTCGCACCATTGTCCAGGAGTGTCCCTGCTTCTCGACCAGGACGAAGCCAGCCGACTCGTAGAGGCCACGCGCAGGATTGTTCTCGGCGACGCTGAGACTCACGGCGCGGCATCCCTGGGCAACGCTGGCCTCGATGAGGTCAATGAGAAGCCGTCGTCCGATCCCTTCGTGCCGACGGGAGGCGATGACTGCAATCGACAATTCGGGCACGTCCTCAGCGACGAAGCCATAGCCATGGTTCGCCTCTGTACATGTCCGATACCAAGCCGCGCCCACCGGTCCGTCTTGTTCGGCAACCAGTCCGTAGTCGCCGTGCCTCGGCCAGCCGCTGAGGTACATCGCGTACCGTGGGTCGGCCATCACCTCGTCAGCGGTCGGTGTCGCCTTGTCGGGCCGCCACACAGCGGCTTCGCCAAGCATCGCTGCAAGAAACGTGAAGTCGTCGATCGCCGCCGGGCGACACCGCACCTGCTTCACCGGGCCTCACCTTCGTCGCGCGCCGACCCCCGGCGAAGAAGATAGGTACGGACGGCAGCCCGCCGACACTCGGCACGCACCCATTGCCTGGCTTTTCGGCCCACAGTCCACTGACCTCCGCGGCGAGCACCGGGCTGGCAGGCTGGGCCCATGGCGTGGGTGTGCCCGGCGTGCAGTCGACAGTTCGCTCGGACCCGACAGGGCCACGAGTGCGCACCGGCGATGACGATCGAGGAGTACTTCTCCACGGGGCCTCCGTTCGAGCGACCCGTGTTCGACGCGGTGATGGCCGGGCTGGCCGACGTGGGACCGATCCACATGGAGCCGGTGTCAGTGGGGATCTTCCTGAAGAAGGCCAGCTCGTTCGCTCAGCTGCGGCCGATGACCAAGTGGGTGGCGGTGGGGTTCTCGCTGGAGCGCACGATCACCGACAGGCGCATCGCCCGCAAGGTGATCGAGCACGGCCGCGGCCGTTGGCACGTCGTCAACGTGCGCAGCGCCGATGAGGTGGACGAGGAACTGCTCGACTGGCTGCGCGAGGCGTACCTGCTCGCGCCGGACTGACGGTCAGCTCGCGTAAGCGAGCGGCACCCGATCGATGGCCGCGCCCATCAGCTCGACGAAGTTGTCGCAGTAGAACGCCTGCCGCACGGCCTCGGAGGCGTCGCCGAGGCTGGCCTCGAAGCGCTCGAACGGGCGGCGGCCACCCTCGACATGTGGGAAGTCCGTCGAGAACAGCGCCACCTCAGGGCCGGCCTGCTCGATGATCCAGCCGACGTCCTCGGTGGGATACGGCGTGGCCTTCACCTGGCGGCGTACGAACTCGCTGGGTCGCAGGCTGAGGTCCTGGAGGCGCTGCTCGTGCTTCAGGAAGGCATCGAAGGCCGACTCCATCTGCCGCATCCAGGAGGGCAGCCAGATGGCGCCCTGCTCGATCACGCCGATCATCAGCGATGGGTGCCGCTCGAGGACGCCGTCGAAGATCATCGTGGCCAGCGTCTGCGCAGGCGGGCCGGGGATGGCCATGTAGTCGACCGAGCGGAAGTTCTCGTCGCCACCGTGGAAGTCGGGCACGTAGGCGCCGCCGTTTACGAAGTACGACGGGTGCAGCAGCTGCCCGCCGCCGCCCACGTGGAGCACGATCGGGATGCCGGCCTCCTCGGCCTGCCGCCAGACAGGGTCGAGGCCGAGGTGGCTGGGGGAGTGCGCGTTGGGGCAGCCGCTCGGCACCAGCAGGGCGGCCGCACCCAAGGCGATCGCTTCGCCGGCCATGGCGGCCGAGCGCTCGAAGTCGGCCAGCGGCACGTAGCAGGTGGGCAGCAGCCGATCGTCGACCGAGCAGAACTCCACCATCCCGCGGTTGTGGGCCCGGGCCGCGCCGTAGGCGAGGTCGAGATCGCCGGTGCGCTCGAAGCGCAGCAGGTTGCCGTTGTTGAA